>CAMAJC010000128.1 GCA_945835425.1 uncultured Clostridia bacterium | reverse complement strand
CTATATAACATCATGCGTCAAAATCTTCTTCTTTCCCATATTATAAAATAAAAACGGCGGATTTTCAACGTCCGCCGTTTGTTTTTTGGGAAAATGCGACAAATTCCCATCATTTGTATAAATAAAGGAGCTTTGTTTTACAGCGCCAGAATTGCCGCGACGATCGGGATGGTTACAACCGAGAGCAGGGTCGTCACCAGGGTGTTGCGGGAAACCAGCTCGGTGTTGCCGCCGCACCGGCCGCACATGATCAGCACCATTGAGCCGACCGGCATGGCTGCAGACAGGACGGCGATTCCGGTGACAAAGGGGTCGACCTGGAAAAGCCGGCAGACGCCCAGGGCCGCCATCGGGATGATGAACAGCCTAAACAGGGCGAAAAGATAGCAGCGCGGGTCTTTGAGCGACTCTTTTAAGGGGTACATGGCGATGGTCGAGCCGAGCACCAGCATCGACAGCGGCGAGGTGATGCCGCCGACCATATCGCAGGTATCGACAATTACCTGCGGCAGCGGCAGTCCGGTCAGGAAGAGTATCAGCGCCAGAAAGACCATGACAAAACCGGGGGTCAGAATCGAGCGCAGGCTGAGCTTTGCCTTGGTGCCGTCGGGATTTTTTCCGCCGCCGAGACGGAGGATTGCATAGGTATAAATGAAAATATTGTACGGGAAATTGAGGATGGAGTTATAAAAGACGGCGTTGGTGCCGTAAATCGACTGCATGACGGGGATGCCCATGAAGCCGCTGTTGGAAAAGACCATCATACAGGCGTTTGCGCCGCGGTTTTCCTTTTTGAAAATCGGCAGCCGGCAGGCCAGCTCACCGAACAGGATAAACCCCAGATACATCGCAAATCCGCCCAGCAGAAGCGGCAGCACCGAAAGCCTGCTGACGCTGTCGTCCAGCCCGCAGACCGAGCTGATGACCAGCATCGGGGTGGTGACGGTGACGATGAGGTTGGAGAGCTTTTTGTTTGTCTCCGCGTCCAGGATGTGGATTTTGTTCAGTACAAATCCCAGAATCAGGATGAGCAGCAGCTTTATCATCGTCTGAAAGATAACCATTACGTCCAATTTTTCGTCCTCCCTTTGGAACTATGTTTGATAACCGCATAATATTATAACATAGCCGTTTCGGAGGAACAAGGATATTTCTACCTTTTTTGACAATATTTTGTGAGCGGGATGAGGTCTGTTTGTAAATCTGATAACTGTTTTATGAACGGGACGATGTGGTCATCGTCCCCTACAATCCCCACAAAACCGTAGGGGTCGATGACCACATCGTCCCGGGTATCTACAAACATCAATTTTGCCACGGGCTTTTGGCGGCAAAATAAACGGCGGAATAAAAATATCCCGCCGTCAGATTGTTGAAATAGTCACCTACTAATGATTCGCAGCTGTAGCGGCGACCTGCGGTCGCCACCGATACCAGTAAACTGGCCGTTTTTCCATATATTCCATAGGAGATATCTATAGAATCACGAAAAGTTGGTGGCGGTCGCAGACCGCCGCTACAGGCAAATAATCGTTGTGCTTGCTTTCGATAGACCTTCTTCGACAAGCTAAACGGCGGAATAAAAATATCCCGCCGCCATATTCTTTATATTCAGTTATCCGTGCTGTCTGCCGGGTCGCCGTCGTCAAGGCCCAGAAGCAGCGCCGGGTCAATCCAGCTGCCGTCCTTCTTGATACCGAGATGGAGATGAGGCGCTTCCGACGCTTCCACCAGCGAGGAGTTGCCGACCTGGCCGATGGTCTGGCCGGCGGTGACGCTTTCGCCTACCCGGACGGCGATCTGGTCGCCGAGACCGTAATAATAGGCGGTGTAGTCCCCGTAGTTGACAACGACCGTATTGCCCCAGCGTGCATCCTTGGTCACCGACTCGACCAGCCCGTCAGCGATCGAAACGACGCTGTCGCCCTCTTTGGCGGCAAAGTCGGTGCCGTCATGGGTGCGCCACTGTCCGAGGGTCTTGGATTTGACCAGTTCCCCGCAGCTGAAAGGCTGGCTGACAGCGCCGCTCTCGCCGACCGGCAGCACAAAGCTGGTGGGGGTCGAAGGCGTCGAGACCGACGCAGAGCCGGTCGCGGTCACATTTTCAGGGCTTTCGGCAGATGCGGTTTCCTCTCCGGATTCCGGCAGCGCAGCTGTCTCGGTATTCTCCGCAGTTTCCGGGATTTCCGCCGTTTCAGTATCATTGGAACTGCCTGCATCGGCAGTCTGTTCGTTGTCTCCGTCTTCCTTTTCATAGGTAATGACAAAGTTTTCGGTCTTGGGGACATTTTCCTGCGAGACATCGACCGGCGTGTCCGGCTGGGCATTTTCAGCGACGCTGCTTTCCGCTGTCAGGGCCGAGGAGGTGCCGCTGTCGCCGCCGATGGGCAGCTCCGCGCTGGCGAGCCAGCCGACCGCACCGATGGCCGCGGCGCTGATCGCCACCGCCAGATACAGACCCATCGCCTGATGACGGCGGCTTTCCTTTGTTTCGGAAACGGGTTTTGCGTCGGCGTTCTGGGCAGGATGGATGCTGTTTTTGGCCTTGATCTCATTCCGATTGCCGGTATAACCGTTGGAATAGCGGGTGTAGCCGCCGAACTCCGCGCCGGTGCAGCTGCCGGTATCGTTCTGCTCATCCAATCCGCTCAGGGGGTCTGTGGACATATCCACTTCCGCATTGTGGGACAGAAGCGGCATATCCGGGTCTGTTTCCCGCATATTCTCCGCGTTGGGAGAGGTTGCGCTGTCGTAATGGGAGCCGTAGGGGTAACGCTCACCCAGCTTGTCAGCGGAAGGAGAGGGCTGGCCGCCCTCCGGGGAGATATGTGTCTGCTTGTTATTTTCATTTGCGTGAGGGTCTTTCATCTTGGAAACACCGATCCTTTCTGTATTTTGGAAAGCTTTGATTTATTCTGCTCCCTGCCTTTTCAGAGACGTGTTTATGCGGCTTTCATCAAAGTTTTCTTTGCAAATCCGGGACATACGCCGCCGGGAGAAATTCTCTTTCATCAGCAGTCTTTCCCTTTTGCGCTTTTTTATTCAATGGGCGGGGATTTTGTCTTTTATAAAACGCGGCGGGATTTGGCCGTTTGATGGGTATTCCGGATATATTTTTCCCGCAGGAAGGTCAAAGAAAACAGAAACCGGGAAATTTTTTCTCAGAAAAACAGGTGTGTTTGCTCCAAATGCATATTCAATATGCCCAAAGGCCGGAGAAAAAGGTTATGCACTTTAACATGATGTTAGGTCAAAGCAACAAAATAGCAAGGCTAAATCGCGCTTCCTGCAAAAAAACGACAAACTTTTGTCAAAGGCAGGTAAAATCTGATTTTGATTCTTGAAAAATGCAAATTTATGTAGTATAATATGCAGCAACACACCTTTTCGGCTGTACTTATAATGATTGGAGAAAGAGGGGCCGCGGTGTGAATTTAACTGGCAGCGCCGGCAGACGCGCTTGAGCCGGATGGCTGCCGATCTTTTATGGAGGTATCGCTATGAGCAGAGTGTACAATTTCAGCGCAGGACCCTCGATGATGCCGGAAGCTGTTTTAAAGAAAGCAGCGGCGGAAATGCTGGACTATGAAGGCAGTGGACAGTCCGTAATGGAGATGTCCCATCGATCTAAAACCTATCAGTCTATCATCGACGGATGCAGCGCCCTGCTCCGCGAGGTCATGCAGATCCCCGATAACTATGAGATCCTGTTTTTACAGGGCGGCGCATCGACCCAGTTTGCGATGATTCCCCTTAACCTTGCAACCAAAACCGGCAAGGTCGACTATGTCCTGACCGGCCAGTGGGCGAAAAAGGCCGCTGCCGAAGCAAAGCTGCTGCTGGGTGAAGAGAACGTCAACATTGTCGCCTCTTCCGCCGACAAGACCTTCTCCTATATCCCCGAGCTGGACAAATCGAAATTCAACCCCACCGCAGATTATTTCTATATCTGCATGAACAATACCATCTACGGCACCAAGTTCCCCGAAATCCCCGATACCGGCGATGTTCCGCTGGTTGCGGATATCTCGTCCATGGCGCTGTCCCAGCCGCTGCCGGTTGAAAAATTCGGCATCCTTTACGCTGGCGCCCAGAAGAACATGGGCCCGGCAGGCCTGACCGTCGTCATCATCCGCAAGGACCTGATCTCGGAAAACGTCCGTCCCGGCACCCCCACCATGCTGCGGTTCAAGACCCACGCCGATAACGGCTCGATGTACAACACCCCGCCCTGCTACTCGATTTATATGTGCAAGCTGGTGCTGGAATGGATCAAAAACGAGATCGGCGGCCTGGATAAGATGTATGAGCTGAACCAGCAGAAGGCAAAGCTGTTCTATGATTATCTCGACAGCTCCAAGATGTTTAAGGGCACCGTCGAAAAAGGCTCCCGTTCGCTGATGAACATTCCCTTTGTCACCGGAAGCGATGAGCTGGACGCCAAGTTCGTCAAGGAATCCACCGCCGCAGGTTTTGTCAACCTCAAAGGCCACCGCACGGTCGGCGGTATGCGCGCTTCGATCTATAACGCCATGCCGATCGAGGGCGTCGAAAAGCTGATTGCCTTTATGAAAGAGTTTGAAGCAAATAATTGAGAGCAGTAACGGATAATGGATAGGGATTGTTCAGGTTATTTCCGCAAATATTGATATCCATTTTGCGCAGCAAAATACCTTAATTCTTCATTCTTCATTATTCACTATTCATTATTCATTAGCTCTAGGGAAAGGACAGATGGTTTATGTATCAGATTCAGACCCTGAATAAAATCTCGCCCATCGGACTGGAACGGTTTGACCGGGCTAAATATACCTGGGGCGACGAGCCTGCCGCTCCCGACGCCGTGCTGGTTCGCTCGGCTTCGATGCATGATATGGAGTTCCCCGCTTCCCTGCTGGCGATCGCCAGAGCAGGTGCAGGCGTCAATAACATCCCGACCGATGCATGTGCCCGTAAAGGTGTCGTTGTATTCAACACTCCCGGCGCCAATGCAAACGCCGTTAAAGAAATCACCATCCTGGGCCTTTTGATGGCTTCCCGTAAAGTTGCCGACTCGATGGAATGGGTCAAGACCCTCAAGGGCAGCGGCGATGAGGTCAGCAAGAAGGTCGAAAAGGGCAAAGGCGCTTTCGTCGGACCGGAAATCCAGGGCAAAAAGCTGGGCGTTGTAGGCCTGGGCGCAATCGGCGTACTGGTCGCCAATGCAGCTGCCAAACTGGGCATGACCGTTTACGGCTATGACCCTTACCTGTCGGTTGACGCGGCCTGGTCGATGTCTTCTTCGATCCTCCATGCCACCAGCCTCAAAGATATCTATGAAAACTGCGATTATATCACCCTGCATCTTCCCTGCAACAGCGAGACCAAGGGCATGATCAACGCTTCCTCCATCGCGACGATGAAGACCGGCGTTCGCCTGCTCAACTTCGCCCGCGGAGAGCTGGTCGTTTCTGCGGACCTGCTGGAAGCAGTCGAGAGCAAGAAGGTCGCTTGCTATGTCACCGACTTCCCGTCGGATGATATGATCGGTGCGGAAAATATCGTGGCATTCCCCCATCTGGGCGCGTCTACGCCGGAATCGGAGGACAACTGCGCGGTTATGGCGGCCAATGAGCTGATGGATTACCTCGAAAACGGCAACATCGTCCATTCGGTCAACCTGCCCAACCTCACCCTTCCCCGCAGCGCCGGTATGACCCGTGTCACCGTTATTCACCTCAATGTCAGCGGCCTGATTAACAAGCTGACGGCGGTTATCTCGGAAGGCGGCGGCAACATCGAAAACATGATCTCCGGTTCCCGCAAGGAATTTGCTTATACCATGTTCGACCTCAGCGGCAATGTCCCCGCAGACCTCGCCGCAAAACTCGACGCCGTCCCCGACGTCATCCGCAGCCGCGTTATTTAAGAGTTACGTCCCGCTTTTGAAAAAGCGGGGCAAAACTTTCTTGTTCGCGACGGTCGTCCGCGTACCGACGGACTCTTTCGTGAAAA
>CAMAJC010000127.1 GCA_945835425.1 uncultured Clostridia bacterium | reverse complement strand
CGGCGTTTTGCTGACGGTGAATCTGTCCTGCCCAAACCGCAGCCGCACAGGTCCGTCTTCTTCCATAAATTCCAGCCGGATATCGTCTTTTATGGTTATTTTCAGCGAGAGGATACCGCCGCCGTTCCCGCCGAAAACCCCGTATCCGCCGATCAGTTCCCGCACCGACGGAAAGCGTATTCGGGCTGCAGGCAAAAAGGTCTGCACAAAATAACCGGCATTTTGGCCCGGTGCATCGTATTGTATATCCGGCAGCAGCGGCGGCAGCTCATCCGGCAGCGCCATGACCGTTTCCGCCAGCTTTTCCGGCTCCGGGAACACGCCCAGCAGCAGGACGGTTTCTTCCGGTCTCATAATCCCGCAGGCGCCCCAGTTTTCCGCTTCCGTTTCCATGGCAGGAAAAAGGTTTCCTGCCGGCAGCATCCCGTCCCGGCGCATCCTGTCCAGAAACAGCGCAGCGTTTTCCGCCGTCATGGCGATCCCGGCGGAAAACTCCGTCCCATCTTCCAAAAAGGCAAATCTCCCGGCAGGTGCAGCAGGCAGATAATCCGTGCGGCTCCAAAGGTACCGGCTGGGGATATCTCCGGTGACGCGCTGCAAAACGGCGCTCAGGAAAGCCGCCGCGATATCCGGCGTTTCCGGCTGTATGCCGGTGAGCACCGCTGCTTTCCAGTCCCTGTCCGGCCGTTGTACCGTACCCGCCGTAAGCGCACTGTTTATCAGCTCTCCGACCGTCCGCTGCCCGATATCCTCCCGCACCGCTTCTTCCGGAAAATATCCCCGGAGCGTGCTTTCAGAGGAAAGAATCCCGCGGTTTATGGCGTCGGAAACGGCGGCAGCGGCGATCAGCCTGCCCATCGCACCCAGCGGATGGGGAAGCGTCCGCTCATAAGGCGCGGCGAAATGCTCCGAAACCGCTTTTCCGTCCCGCACGCGGCAGTATCCGTGCAGCGTATTGCCGCGGGAACTAACGGCTTTTTCTGAAAAATCCATGACCGGCCTCCTGACTGAAGATTGTTTTTATTTATAGATACGCTGATTTATTCAATTTTCTGCTTTCTATGCAGCGTATGCAGGCGCGTTTTCTCCCGCCTTCGGCGGGAGAAAACACTTTAATTCAAGGTTTCTTATAGTTTACCATTTTTTCCCCATGGAATCAAGCCGCTTCTCTTGCATCTTTTCCGCAGATATGATATACTGTCTCTGATCACTCAAACAAGACGGAAACGCTGCTGTTACCGCGGCATTTCCTGTAAAGAAAGGATTGTTTATATGATGAAACTGAAAAAAGTGTGCGCAGCGGCGCTCTGTGTACTGCTGGCGGTCCTCTGCATGACCGGCTGCGGCAGCAAAAAGGTCGGCATCCATCATGCCGAGATCACGGTCAAGGATTACGGTACCATTTCCGTCGAACTGGACGGCGACACCGCACCCATCACGGTGCAGAACTTCATGGACCTGGCAAACGCAGGCTTTTATGACGGCCTGACCTTCCACCGGATCATCCCCGGTTTTATGATTCAGGGCGGCGACCCCAACCACAACGGCACCGGCGGCAGCGAAAACACGATCAAAGGCGAGTTTAAAAACAACGGCGTCGAGAATAAGATTTCCCATACCCGCGGCACCATCTCGATGGCCCGCAACAGCATTTCGATGGACTCCGCTTCTTCCCAGTTCTTTATCATGCACAAGGACTATACCGGCCTGGACGGCGACTACGCCGCGTTCGGCCATGTGACCTCCGGCATGGAGATCGTCGACCAGATCTGTGAGGACGCGATTGTTGTCGACAACAACGGTACGGTCGAATATGAGAACCAGCCGGTCATCGAATCGGTCAAAATCATCGACTGATAAAAAGCAAAACAGGTGTGTCAAAGCGGCACACCTGTTTTTTTATGGGCGTCCCATCTCACCGGTACATCTGCGCCGGCATGACCCGGTTGACGGTTTCTTCCGGCGGCATATAAACCTCCTGCCAGAGGGACGCCGCCATGACCACGTTTTTGTCATATTTGCACCAGAGCCGGTCGGCAGCCTTGGAGAGCCGCTCCTTCTTTTCATCCCGCGCAGCGCTGCGGAAAAAGGAAAGCTGCACCGCCTCATTTTCCGGCCGCAGCCCAATTGCCCGCACCGTGACCGCCCGGATCGGCTGCGCCCAGGGGTAGTTTTTCGTAAACAGCTGAAAGGCCGTCTTGGCAATCGAATAAGGGTCGCAGACCGCCAGCTCGGTCTTTCCCTGATACTCGGTGTAAACCATTTCCGTGTCCCGGACGGCGATGGAAACGCCGGTCGCCGCCAGACCTGCCTGATACAGCCGGTGGCTGACGTCCTGCGCCAGCCGGTAGACCATCAGCCAGACCTGTTCATTATTTTTCAGGTCCTGCATCGTCGTGACCCCGTGGCCGACGCTTTTGACAGGGGAGCAATAGCCGTCGGGCATGACCCGGGAGGTGTCCTCTCCGGCGGCAAAGGCCGCCAGCTCCGGGCCTGCTTTCCCCAGTATCCGCTGGAGCGCGTCCCGGTCCGCTGCCGCCAGATCGCCGATGGTGTGGATGCCGAAAGGGGAGAGCTTCCGCGCCGTCGCGTGCCCGACACCCCACAGTTCGCTCACCGGCAGCGGCCAGACCTTCTGTCGAAAATTTTCCCGGGAAATGACCGTGACCGCGTCGGGCTTTTTCATGTCGGAGCCGAGCTTGGCGAAAATCTTGTTGAAGCTGACCCCGATCGAGACGGTAATGCCCAGTTTCTCCTTGATTTCCTCCCGGATGCGGTTTGCAATCTGTTCGCCGTCCCCAAAAAGCAGGGTGCTGCCGGTGACGTCCAGCCAGCACTCGTCCAGTCCGTACGGCTCGATGAGGTCGGTGTACTGCGCATAGATTGCTTTCGCCGCTTTGGATACCTTTATATATTCCCCGTAATGGGGCCGTACCTCGATCAGTCCCGGGCATTTTTGATGAGCCTGCGTGACCGGTTCGCCGGTGACGATGCCGAAAGCCTTGGCCTCCTGGGATTTTGCCAGCACGATCCCGTGCCGCTCCTTTTTGGAACCGCAGACGATCAGCGGCTTTCCCTCCAGCGTCGGGTCCATCTTCCGTTCGATGCTGGCGTAGCAGTTGTTCATATCCGAGTGCAAAATGATCCGTTCCCGCATGGTTCACCATTCCCTGAGCAATAAATTACCTTGCTGCAAGTGTTTTCCGTTTATGAAACACTTGAATAGACATATATTTATAAGATATTAAACAAATATTTGTTTGTTATATTTAGCATACACCTTTCGCCGCGTTTTGTCAAGAGATTTTGCAAAAGAATGTTCGTAAAATTTTTCCTCTGACGGTTTGCCTAATAGGCGGCAGAGAAGTGGCTGTAAATAAGGGCAATTTTTCCCTTGACAAGGGCACGCGTTTTATTATATAATACAGAAAATATCACAAATGCAATGATAGGGACGAAATTCCGGTTTCGGCGCAGAGAACTGCCGGTTGGTGTAAGGCAGTGCGGATAAGGAAATCTTCCATCGCCCTTGAGCAGGCCGCTGAAAAGCAATGAGTAGGTGGGTCCGGTGTCCTCCGTTATGGGAAGCGCATTGCTGGATGCGTCATGAGCGGCCGTGTATTCCGATACGGCAAAAAGAGTGGTACCGTGGAAGCTGGGCTTTCATCTCTTAGGGTAAGAGATGAGGGCTTTTTTTATTGGACAGGAGAGTGGAGTTATCCTGTCGGGCCGGACGACGGTACGGGAAAGGATGGATTTAAATATGCTGTTGACAGGTTCAGAAATTATCTTGGAATGTTTAAAAGAGCAGAAGGTGGATACGATTTTCGGGTATCCGGGCGGCGCGGTGCTGAACATTTACGATGCGCTGTACAAATGTGAAGGAATCCGCCATGTGCTGACCTCCCATGAACAGGGCGCAGCCCACGCGGCGGACGGTTATGCCCGCAGCACCGGCAAGGTCGGCGTTTGCCTCGCCACCTCCGGTCCCGGCGCCACCAATCTGGTCACCGGTATCGCCACGGCCTTCATGGACTCGGTGCCGATGGTCGCTATCACCGGCAACGTCACCAGCCCGCTGCTGGGTCTGGACTCCTTCCAGGAGGTCGACATCACCAGCGTGACCATGCCGGTCACCAAGCACAACTTCCAGGTCCGCCGGATCGAGGAGCTGGCGGATATCATCCGCGAGGCCTTCCGGATCGCCATGACCGGCCGCAAAGGCCCTGTCCTGATCGACGTCCCGAAGGATATTACCGCGCAGAAATATGAGTATACTTATAAAGAGCCCGCTCCCATCGAGGAGCCGCCGATGCCCGACCACGGCTGGTTTTTAAAAGCAGTCGAGATGATCGAGAGCGCTAAACGGCCTTTTATTTACGCAGGCGGCGGCGTTCTGTCGGCTGATGCGTCGGAAGAGCTGGCGGCCTTTGTCGAGAAGGTCGACGCGCCGGTTTCCTGCTCGCTGATGTGCCAGGGCGGCTATGACCAGACCTCTTCCCGTTATGTCGGTATGCTGGGTATGCACGGCACCAAGACCGCGTCCAACTGCATTAAGGACTGCGACCTGCTGATCGCCGTCGGCACCCGTTTCTCCGACCGCGTCACCTGCGACACCGGCACCTTCGGCCGCGGCTGCAGGATTCTCCAGATCGACATCGACCCCGCAGAGTTTAACAAAAACGTCGACGTCAACATCCGCCTCAAAGGCAACGCCAAGGCGATCCTGACCGCCCTGAACGAGACGATTTCCCAGGCGCACCATGCCGAGTGGATGGGTCAGGTCGGCGCATGGCAGACCGAATATCCGCTCCAGCAGACCACCGCTTCGGAAAACGGCGTCACCCCCAAGGAAGTCCTGGAGGTGCTCTCCGAAGTGACCCATAACGACGCGATCATTACGACGGAAGTCGGTCAGCACCAGATGTGGGCCGCACAGTTTTATACCTTCCGCCATCCGAGACAGATGATCACCTCCGGCGGTCTGGGCACCATGGGCTTCGGCCTCGGCGCTGCTATCGGCGCACAGCTGGGCAACCCCGACAAGATCGTCGTCAACGCAGCAGGCGACGGCTCCTTCCATATGAACTGCAACGAGCTGGCCACCGTCGCCAAGTACGGCATCCCGGTCATTGAGCTGGTGTTCAACAACGGCGTGCTGGGCATGGTCCGCCAGTGGCAGAACCTCTTCTACGGCAAGCGTTACTCCCAGACGACCCTGGACAAAAAGACCAACTACGAGCTGCTGGCTGAGGGCTTCGGCGTCAAAGCCATGACCATCGCCAAGCGCGAGGATATCCGTCCTGTCCTGCAGGCTGCCATCGACTGCAAGGAACCGGTGCTCATCAACTGCATCATCGACAAGGACATCAACGTCCTTCCCATGGTCCCCGGCGGCAAATCCGTCGAAGAACCGATCTTAGAAATGTAAGCAGGCACAGCCTGCACTGGATTCGCCGCGGCCGCAGATGCACGCGGGTTAGCTGGGCAAGACTGTTCGACAGGCTCACAGTCTTCGGACGTTTGACCACGCTCGATAAGGCAGTTTTGCAGTTTATTTTCCGCAGGAAAACGACCGCAAGGCGTACGCGGTCGCTGCAAAACGAGACTGCTTCGACAAGCTTACAGTCTTCGAACCTTGTATCCCGTAATTAACTCTGTTTTATCATCAATCTACCCGGCGCGTTTGCTCAGTGTCCGTTTTTCCGGGACGAGCCCGTCGGTACGCGGGCGACCAACGCGAAAAGGAAAGTTTCGAGTTTTCATACTGAAAACGAGCCTTATTCAAAGGCTGATTTAAAGTCTGATTTAAAGGCTGAACGCATTCCTATAAATATAGAAAGGAACAGGTATAAAGATGGAAAAAGATATTCTTGTCAAAGTAACTGCCAATAACTGCCCCGGCCTGTTGCAGCGGATCTGTGCGCTGTTCAGCCGCCGGTTTTTCAATATTCTCAGCATCGTTGCCGCCCAGGACCTAAACCCGGACATTTCCCAGATCTTTATCGTCGTCCG
>CAMAJC010000126.1 GCA_945835425.1 uncultured Clostridia bacterium | reverse complement strand
AACCGGCCTGGAGCTGGAAGGCGTCGTCGAGGCGCTGTCCGGGCAGCGTTACCGGCTGGCATAAATAAACATCCCACAGACCTTGTCTGCGGGGAGAAGCGGGTGTAAAGAACAGCCGTTTCTCCGCACAGATCAGCTGCTGCGTCTCACTTTGGTGAGAAATGAGCCGATGGATTTTGCCAAAGGCTTTGCCGCTTCATTTTGGGAAAATATGAAGCAAACCACCTTCTCTTCGCTGAAGAGACGAAAGGAAAGATTAACTTTAATGAGCAAACTCGTAATCGTGGAGTCGCCTGCAAAGGCGAAAACCATTAAGAAATACCTGGGCAAGAACTACGAGGTCATGGCTTCGATGGGCCATGTCCGCGACCTGCCCAAAAGCACCCTTGGCGTCGATGTAGAGCACGACTTTGCCCCGAAATACCTCAACATCCGCAAGCAGTCGGATACGATCAAGGGCCTGCAGGCAGCCGCCAAAAAGTCGGATAAAGTTTACCTCGCGACCGACCCGGATAGAGAGGGCGAGGCGATCTCCTGGCATCTGGCCAACATCCTCAAGCTGGATGTGGAGGACGCAAACCGCGTGACTTTCAACGAGATCACCAAGTCCGGCGTCAAGGACGGCATGGCCCATCCCCGCAAGCTGGACATGGACCTGGTCAATGCCCAGCAGACCCGACGCATCCTCGACCGAATTGTCGGCTATAAGATTTCGCCCTTCCTCTGGAAAAAGATCAAGCCCGGCCTCAGCGCAGGCCGCGTCCAGTCGGTGACGGTGCGGATGATCGTCGACCGGGAAAACGAAATCCGTGCCTTTGTGCCGGAGGAGTACTGGAGCATCGAAGCTAAACTGAACACGATGGCGTCCAAATCCAAAAAAGGCTTTACCGCCAAGTTTTACGGCGTCGACGGGCAGAAAACCGATCTCAAAACCAAGGAAGAGACCGACGAAGTCCTCGCCCTGTTAAAAGATGCCCAGTACACCGTCGCCAAAATCAAAAAGGGCACCCGCAAGCGCTCGCCTGCGCCGCCCTTCACCACTTCCACCATGCAGCAGGAGGCATCCCGCAAGCTCGGCTTCCAGTCGAGACGGACCATGTCTGCTGCCCAGCAGCTGTATGAAGGCGTGGAACTGCCCAAGCTCGGCGCGGTCGGTTTGATCACCTATATGCGTACCGACTCGCTGCGCATCTCCGACGAGGCGAAGGCCGCTGCCGCCAGCTATATCGAGGCCACATACGGCAAAGACTACCTGCCCGGCACTTCCCGCAATTACAAGACCCGTGCCGGCGCCCAGGACGCCCATGAGGCCATCCGCCCGACCATGCCGGAGCTTTCTCCTGCCGATGTCAAGGCAAACCTGACCCCGGACCAGTATAAGCTGTATAAGCTCATTTGGGAGCGGTTTATCGCCTCTCAGATGGCCGACGCGGTCTACGATACCGTGGCGGCGGATATCACCGCAGGCCGCTGCCTCTTTAAGGCAAACGGCTTCTCGGTCCGCTTCGACGGCTTTACGACCCTGTATGTGGAGGGCAAGGACACCGACGAGGAAAAAGAGGGCGCGCTGCCCGTCATGAACGAAGGGGATGCCCTGAAGCTTCTCGACCTCGCCGGAAACCAGCATTTCACCCAGCCGCCTGCCCGCTATACCGAAGCGTCGCTCATTAAGATGCTGGAGGAAAACGGCATCGGCCGTCCTTCCACCTACGCGCCCACCATCAGCACCATCCTCGCCCGCGGCTATATCGACCGGGAAGGGAAGACCCTCGTCCCGACCCAGCTGGGTGAAGTCACGACGACCCTGATGACCGAGCATTTCGCCCAGATCGTCGACCCCGGCTTCACCGCTGAAATGGAGGGAAACCTCGACCTGGTGGCCGAAGGGAAAAAGCCCTGGGTCAAGACGCTGCAGGAGTTTTACGGCGACTTCTCCAAGACCCTGACACAGGCCGAGGAGGATATGAAGGACGTCTTTATGAAGATTCCGGACGAGGAGACCGATATCGTCTGCGAAAAATGCGGCCGCAATATGGTCATCAAGACCGGCCGGTTCGGTAAGTTCCTCGCCTGTCCCGGGTTCCCCGAATGCCGCAATACCAAGACGATTGCGGTGGAGGCTCCCGGCGCCTGCCCCAAATGCGGCGGCAAAATCCTCGAGAAGAAATCCCGCAAGGGCAAGAAGTTCTTCGGCTGCGAGCACAACCCCGAGTGCGGTTTTATGAGCTGGGATGCGCCCATTGCGGAAAACTGCCCCAAATGCGGCAAGACCCTGCTGAAAAAAGCAGGCCGCGGCGCGAAAATCTATTGCTCCAACGAAAATTGTGATTATTCCCGCCCGGTAGACAAGACAAAGGATGAGTAACCCGATGAACAGAGCGATTGTAATCGGCGGCGGCATGGCCGGGTGCGAGGCGGCGCAGATCATCGCCTCCTACGGCATCGACGTCGATCTGTATGAACAAAAGCCGGTGCAGTTTTCTCCGGCCCATAAAAAAGAGGGGCTGGCGGAGCTGGTCTGCTCCAATTCCCTCAAGGCCTCCCGGCTCGCGTCGGCATCGGGGCTTTTAAAGGAAGAAATGCGGCTCTTAGGGAGCCTGCTGGTGCCCTGCGCCGAGGAAACGGCGGTTGCGGCAGGCGGCGCGCTGGCAGTTGACCGTGACCTTTTTTCCGCGCGGGTCACCAAAGCTATCACCGAAAACCCGCGCATCCGCCTCCACCGGGAAGAAGTCACAACCCTTGACTTTGACGTCCCGGCAGTGGTTGCGACAGGTCCGCTCACTTCCGATAAGATGGCGGCGGCGATCCGCGCCCTGACCGGCGAAGAATCCCTCTCGTTTTTTGATGCGGCGGCTCCGATTGTCTCGGCTGATTCCATCGACCGCGATATCGTTTTTGCAGCTTCCCGTTATGGGCGCGGTGAGGACGACTACCTCAACTGCCCGATGAATAAAGAGGAATACGAGGCGTTTTATGACGCGCTGATTCACGCGGAAGGTGCGCCGCGGCACGACGTCGATGATGATCTGAAAAAACTCCGGGTCTACGAGGGCTGTATGCCCATCGAGATCATGGCCAGACGCGGGGACGACACCATCCGCTTCGGCCCGTTGAAGCCGGTCGGCCTGCGCGACCCGCGCACCGGCCACCGTCCCTGGGCAGTAGTGCAGCTGCGCAAAGAAAACGCAGCGGGAACGATGTACAACCTCGTCGGCTTCCAGACCAACCTCAAATGGGGTGAGCAGAAACGGGTCTTTTCGATGATCCCGGGACTCCAAAACGCCGAGTTTGTGCGCTACGGGGTCATGCACCGCAACACCTTCCTCAATTCCCCGCAGCTGCTAGGCCGCGATTTTCACCTGCTGAAAAACGAAAACCTCTACTTCGCCGGGCAGATGACCGGGGTCGAGGGGTATATGGAGTCGGCCATGAGCGGGCTGGTCGCAGGACACGCCCTGGCAAGAAAGATGCTGGGACTGCCTGCCATTGAACTGCCGCACGACACGATGACCGGTGCGCTTTGCGACCATGTCTGCGACAGGAGCGTCCCCGATTTCCAGCCGATGGGCAGCAATATGGGCATCCTTCCGCCTACGCCGACCCGCATCCGCGATAAAAAAGAGCGGTATCAGCAGGTCGCCGAACGGGCAATGGCGTCCCTGAAAGCTGAGTTGGTCAGAGTGGGAGTTTATGCAGAGTGAAGTGTGAAGAGTGGAGAGTGGAGTTTTCCCTTGACTGCTGCCGCAGTCACTTTTCTACGAAAAGATCAGGAAAACGTTAAGGTATGGCGCTGCCGCGCCATGATTTAATTTTTTTAACGAAACATCGTGCCTAATGAAGTCTTTCCCCGGTTTTATCTGAAAAAATCTTCCGCATTTTACTATCTGCCCGGCGCGTTCAGTCAGTTTATGATGATAACGGACGAGGCCGTCGGTACGCGGCCGATCATCGCGAACAGGAAAGTTTTTGAGTTATCCGCAGGATAACGCAGCTTCTTTTCAAAAAGCTGGAAAAGAAAGGAATTTGCTTCATGAAAATTATAGTAGACGGATTTGGAGGAGACAACGCGCCGCTGGCGGTGCTGGAAGGGTGTGCGGCGGCGGTGAAAGAATACGGCGTCGATCTGATCGTCACTGGCGACGAGAGCATCATCAAAAAAACAGCGGCGGAGCATCAGATTTCGCTGGATAAAATCGAAATCGTCCATGCGCCGGACGTGATTTCGATGCACGACGACCCGGTTTCGCTGCTGAAGGCGAAGTCCGAAAGCTCGATGGCGGTGGCGTTTAAGCTGCTCAAAGAGGGGAAGGGCGACGCATTTGTCAGCGGCGGCTCCACCGGCGCGATCGTTGTGGGCGCAAACTTCATCGTCAAGCGGCTGAAGGGCATCAAACGCGCTGGGCTCGCGACGGTTATCCCGACGATCAACGGCTGTTACCTCTTGATGGACGCAGGCGCAAACCTCGACTGCAAGCCGGAAACGCTGCAGTACTTCGGCATTATGGGCAGCATCTACATGAACAAAGTCCTGGGCGTCAAAAACCCCCGGGTTGGCCTCATCAACGTCGGCACCGAGGACACCAAGGGCGGCGAACTGCAGAAGGAAGCCTATGCGCTGCTGCAGAACTCTCCGATCAACTTCACCGGCAACGTCGAAGCCCGCGCGATTCCGGCTGGCGAAGTCGATGTGGCGGTCGCGGACGGCTTCACCGGCAATATCGTCCTCAAACTGACCGAAGGCCTGGGGTCGATGTTCTCGAGGAAAATCAAGGGGATGTTTACCGGTGCAGGGAAGATTGCCGCGCTGATGCTGATGGGCAAGCTTAAGGATTTCAAGAAATCGATGGACTACACCGAGTACGGCGGCGCACCGCTCCTCGGCACCGCGCTCCCGGTCATTAAGGCTCACGGCAGCAGCAACGGCTACGCCTTTAAAAACGCGATCCGGCAGGCAAGGGATTTTGTTCAGGGCGGTGTAAACGACGCCATTAAGGACGCAATCGCTGAGCTGAAAGAAAAGGAAACGGCACAGGAATAAGGGTTTTGGAGGTGAAGACGATGCTGGGACAGCTTACAGAGATTTTCTCCCGCTATCCGCAGGTTCTTTTCGGCTTCACTTCCATCGACTACAGCACGTTTTTCCCGGAATACTGCTCGGCGCTCGTTTTCGCGGTCCCTTATGGCGGCCAGCTGACGCTGCGAAATTACACCGAGGCAGGCTTTGAACAGGGAATCGTCGAGGCAAGGGCGGTTCTGGAAGAGATCGTCGCGCAGCTTGAACAGGCTCTAACTGAAAGCGGCATCAACTACTTCATCCCGCCGGTCGCCCAGAGCAGTGAAACCGAGCTGGTGGCGCCCTTTTCCTTTAAATATGCGGCGGTAAACGCGGGGCTGGGCTGGATCGGGAAAAACGACGTGGTCATCACCGAAAAGTACGGCCCGCGGGTGCGGCTGTCGGCGATCCTCATCGACGCGGAATTTCCCTATGGCGAGCGGGTGGAGCAGAGCCGCTGCCCGGAAGAATGCCGCCTGTGCGTGGACATCTGTCCCCACGGCGCACTGACAGGCAGACAGTGGGATATCCATTCGCAACGCCGGGAACTGATTGATTATCAGCTCTGCAATCAGAAAAGAAGTCTGTTTATCAAGTCCCACGGACGAAAAAACGCCTGCGGGCTGTGCCTGGCGGTCTGCCCGTTCGGACAGGGAAAATAAATATACACATCATGCGGCTTTTGAGTCATCCGGAAAACTTTTTCCCGATGACTGAGAAACCGCCGGCAAGCGTTTGCTTGCAGAAAGGACAAAACATGAGCAAGGATTTTGAACACGAAGAAGACCTTACGGAATTTCAGCAAAAAATCGGCTATACCTTTAAGCGGATTCACTACCTCGAACAGGCGCTGACCCACTCTTCTTACGCCAATGAGGGCAGAAAACACCTCAAAAATAACGAGCGCCTGGAGTTTTTGGGCGACTCGGTGCTGTCGGTCATCGTCGCGCGGTACCTGTTTCTGACCTATAAGGACCTGCCGGAAGGGGTACTCACCAAGATGCGGGCAAGTTT
>CAMAJC010000125.1 GCA_945835425.1 uncultured Clostridia bacterium | reverse complement strand
CCGGTTTTATGATTATATATGATAATACAACGGCGGGCTGAGGGCAGCCCGCCCTACCGTTTGTTCCATACACATGAGCGATGTGCCGCATATGTTCTCTTTCACAGAGATAAACGAAAAATCGCTCCCTGCAGATTGATGCAGTAGGGCGGGCTGCCCTCAGCCCGCCGCGATTAGTACATTACCCTCAGAACGGAGACAAACGAAAAGTCCCCTGCCGCAGATTGATGCAGCAGGGGACTGGGGATATACATTACTTTAACAGCTTTGCTTTTTCCAGAGCCGGACGGAGGGCCAGGTACAGCAGGGTCGCAACAACCAGCGAAACAACGCCGTTAATTACGCAGGCTGCGATGTTCCATGCGAGGGTGACTTCCGCAGCGGGTTTGCCGAGGACGAGGATCGCGTAGAAGTACTTGAAGATCGGCTCGACGATGGCGTTGAACGCCAGGCCGCAGAAAGCGGAAACGAGGGTCGCAACCGTGCGTTTCTTACCGGCGGGAATGGTCTTGATTTTGAAACCCTTGTGGGCGACCAGGCCGGTGATGAGGCCGATGAAGAACTTGAGGACGAAGGTGCGGGGTGCATAAACGACGTATACGGGGTCAAACAGGTCGCCGATGGTCATGCCGATCGAACCGCCGAGACCGCCCCATACGCCGCCGAAAAGCAGCGCGCCGAGAACCGGTACCATGTTGCCGAGATGAAGGCTGGTGTAATCGCCGCCGCCGATCGGGATCTTAAACTGAATAAAGGTGAAGCATACATAGCTCAGCGCAGCCAGCATGGCAACGATCACGATCATACGGGTGAGGTCTTTTCCCAGGAGTTTTTTCTTTTTTTCTGTCGTCTCGGTCATAGCCAAAACTTCCTTTCATACCTGCAGCGCAGTGATATCAGAGAAGCCGGTACCGTTCAAAGGTCTGGGCACTGGTCAGCCAGGAAAGGCAGGATTCCAGCATGACGCCGTAACGGCTGTCGCTGCCGTAGCTGAAGGTGGTGCGCACCGCGATTTCAAGGAATCGGGTGGCCCGTTCCATCGCCATCGGAAGGCTGTCGCCGCCCAGCAGTCCGCCGACCAGGACGCTGGCAAAAATATCGCCCGTGCCCGGATAGGAAGCGGGGACATAGTTGCAGTCGACCCGCCAGTACTGTCCCTGCTCGCGGTCGTAGCCGATGTTGCTGATATGGTCGTCGGCCATATCCACCCCGGTGATCACGACGTAGCGCGGACCCATGCCGGCAAGCTTAAGGAGCAGCCGTTTGGCCTCCTGCTGCCGCAGAGGCGCCGAGGGGTATTCCTCGCCCAGCAGCAGCGCCGCTTCGGTCAGATTGGGGGTGATAACGTCCGCCACCGCGACCAGCTCGTGCATCCGCCGGATCATCTCCGGAGTCGAGGTGCGGTAGGGCTTTCCGTGGTCGCCCATGACCGGGTCGACGACAGCCAGCGCATCGGGGTAGCTTTTGAAATACTCCCGGCAGAAGTCGATCTGCTGAGAGGAGCCGAGCCATCCGGAATAGATGCACTCAAACTCGATCCCGAGCCGCTTATAGTGCGCAAGAGTCGGCGAGAGCATATCCGACAGATCCTGCACGACGACGTCTCCGAGCCCGCCCGTATGGGTGGACAAAACGGCGGTGACGACCGGGCAGACCTGCACCTTCATGGCCGAAAGCACCGGCAGAATAACAGTCAGCGAACAGCGTCCGAAACCGGATAAATCATGGATCGCGGCGACCCGCGGCGGTCTTTGCAGCATAAACAAGGTCCTTTCCATCTGCTCCGGCGGTTTCTCTGTACCCATATTTTAACAGGGTAAAGGGATGATTTCAAATCTCTGTTCCGCCGGCGCATTTTTTTCGATTTTGTGAATCCTTACCAAAGTATGATACCACGAAAATCGTCCTTTGGCAATCTTTCCGGATTTTTTTTCGCCGAAAATGGGTCGAAAACGGCAGTTTTGAAATAATGAACAAAAAATGAAAAATCCGCGGGATAATCCATAGTGAAAACGTAGGTTTTGAAAAATCTGCATGGAACGGGACCGGACGCCGACCCTGCAGCCGTGCGGAAAGGTTTTTAGAATTATTCTCAAAAATGTCTTCTCTGTTTTGTGCTGAATTGCTGTATATCGTGAAAATTATGCAGTTAGATTAACGAAAGTACGCGTTTTTCCTTTACAAAATGTTATTTTCATGGTACAATATATCCGAACGCCTGAGAAGGAGCACTTTATGAAACACATCTTTGTTCTGAACCCCGTAGCGGGAGACTGTTCTGTGGAAACGCAGCTGCTTCCTGCGATCAAAAGGGCTGTGGCAAAGCGGAACCTGGACGCGGTCATCTATTTGACCAAAGGAAAAGGGGATGCGGAAAGTTACGCTCGTATGACCTGCGAAAGGCTGCGTAAATCCGGTTATGCCGGTGAAGTGCGCTTTTATGCAGGCGGAGGGGACGGCACCCTCGGAGAGGTTGCCGGCGGCGTCCTTGGAGAACAAAACGTCAGCGTTGCCTGCCTGCCATGCGGGACAGGGAACGATTTCGCGCGGTTTTTCGGGGATCCCGCGGACTTCCTGGATCCGGATGTACTGATATCCGCTGAAACCATGCGGATCGACCTGCTGAAGGTGAACGGAAAGGTGTGCGTCAATGCCTGCAATATGGGATTCGACGCCCTTGTGGCGCATAATGTTACAGTGATGAAACGGAGGCTCAAACTGAAGGGCCACGCTGCGTACTACGCTTCGGTGCTGTACTGCCTGTTTAAAAAGTTGGGGAACAGGTTTTATATCGCCGTGGACGGAGGAGAGGAGTGGACCGGGAGGTTTCTGCTCGCCGCCGCCTGTAACGGCATGTGCTACGGAGGAGGTTTCAAAAGTGCTCCCTCAGCACGTCCAGATGACGGGCTGATCGATCTGTGTGCCGTTCGGGAACTCCCGCGGACGCAGATTGCGAGGCTCGTCAATCTTTATAAGGCCGGAAAGCATCTGGAAGAACCGTCTTTGCAGGACAAGCTGATCTTCCGCCGCTGCAGGCGACTGCGCGTCACCGGGAACGAGCCGTTTGTTCTTGCAATTGATGGGGAGACGGAGTATGTCACCTCTGTCGAGATCGAGCTGCTGCCGAAGGCATTGTCCTTCTGCATACCGCAACAGGGGGCTTCCCGGCAGCTTCTGTAAACCATCGGGCATATGGGAAACCATCTGCTCGTTTTTTATTTTCCCTGCTGTGCAGCACTGCATTTTAAGAAGTCAAGGCCTCTTTTGTTACATTTTTGTCAGTTTATCTTGCAAAAACCGCCGGATTATGGTACACTGGTGTCAGATATACAATAAAGAGACAAAACTGGAAAGGACTTGTATTTATGGCTCCAACCGCACCGCAGAAAAAGGGACGCATCCATCGGGCCTGGATCATGCTGGCCGCCTGTATTTTATTCCAGGGCGGTACGACCGGCATCCTCTATAACTGCCTGGGCGTCTTTTACACGGCGATCTGCACCGACCTCGGTTTCCGCAACGGCGATATCTCGATGTATTCGACCCTTCGCAGCTTGACGACGGCGCTGGCGATGCCTTTCACGATGAAACTGCTCAAGCGCTATCCCTTAAAGCTTGTCCTGTCGGTGGAGCTGACGGTCGTGGCGGTTTTGTACGGGTCCATGGGCTTTTTCCACCATCTGATCTGGTGGTATGTGACGGCCATTATTATGGGTATTTTCGGCAGCTCGCTCTTCGCGGTGCCGGTCACGCTGGTCATCAACAACTGGTTTAAAAAGAAAAACGGCTTTGCAGTGGGGCTTTCGCTGGCGGCTTCCGGCCTGTTTGGCGCGGTTTTAAACCCGATCTGCTCTTCGATCATCACCGCTCTGGGCTGGCGTCCGGCGGCCTTTATCATGGCCGGACTGTCGCTTGTAACAGTGCTGCCGATGACCCTGTTTGTCATGCGCCTGACTCCGCAGGAGGTAGGGATGCAGCCTTACGGCGCGGAAGACTCCGAAGTGATACAGGAGGTCCGCAAAAATATGCCCCAGGGAAGCGTGCATTATACCCATCCGACCCTGGTTCTGGGTCTGTGTATCGTCATCTGCGCCGTCGCCATGTGGACCTGCCAGTATTACTCCCATATGGCACGTTATGCCCAGTCGATCGGGTATGACCTGTCGGTATCGGCGCTGGTCAGCTCCTGCGCCATGATCGGCAACATCATCGGCAAGGTCGCCCTGGGTGCGATCGCCGATAAATGGAACATCTGGTCCACCTCCCGTT
Organism: uncultured Clostridia bacterium; assembly: GCA_945835425.1. Classification (GTDB taxonomy): domain Bacteria; phylum Bacillota; class Clostridia; order Oscillospirales; family Ruminococcaceae; genus Faecivivens. The sequence continues at coordinate 1,804 of CAMAJC010000125.1, read as the reverse complement.
TGGCCATGGGCGTCGTCGGCATTTCCTTTATTATCCTGATTATCGGCGGAGACAGCATCAATGTCTATGTGATGTATGTGACGGCGATCATGCAGGGCGTGTCGATGGCAGCGGCGACGATCATCCCCAACCTGATGTCGCTGGACGTCTACAAGGCCGAGGGGTATCAGGAAAAGTACGGCCTCATCACGGCGGCCGGGACGCTGGTCGGCGCCTTTGCCTTCTCGATTATCGGCTATACCTTCGACTTTACCGGAAGCTACACCCTCAGCTTTATCATCAGTGCAATCAGCGTCGGCATTTTCTTTGTCGCCAATATCTGGCTGAACGGCATCGTAAAGAAGGAACAGCGCACGGCTCAGTAAACTGTATACAGCCGCTTTGGCGGTAAAATAAATGAAAGGAAGTTTAAGTCATCATGAAAAAGTTTCTGCAGGAGTTTAAAACCTTTGCCATGCGCGGCAACGTCCTCGACATGGCGGTCGGCGTTGTCGTCGGCGGCGCCTTCACGGCAATCATCAACTCGGTCGTCAATGACCTGATCAACCCGCTGATCGGCCTGTTCTTCAACATGGATTTCTCCGGCGTCGGCCTGACGATCGGCGATGTTACGATCGGTTTCGGCGCGTTCATCAGCGCGGTCATCAACTTTATCATCGTCGCCTTTATCCTTTTCTGCGTCCTCAAGGCGTTCAACGCCGCCAATTCGCGCCACAAAAAGCCGGAAGCGCCCAAAGCTCCCACCACCAAGAAATGCCCTTACTGTCTCAGCGAAATCCCGATCGAGGCTACCCGCTGCGCCCACTGCACCTCGATGCTGGACGTAAAGGCAGACTGATCTACATCGTTTCTGAAAAAACGCTCTGCGAAAAGGCAGGGCGTTTTTGTTTTAGAATTTTCTTTGCCTGTCAAGTGAAGTCCCATCATTTCCCCTGCTCCGGAAAAGGATGGATGCTCTTTTCGATGAACCTGCACAGTTCCTCCGGCTCTTCCGGGCAGCCGTCCATGACCCAGATGCGGATGACTTCGATAAATCCGGCCCAGAAAAAGCGGAAATGGTACTGAATCTGCCGCTCGGAGGTGATCCCTAAAGAGCGCATAAACGGCTCCATGTATCGCTGCTGCACCAGATCACCAAGCTGATTGATATCCTTCATCCCCATCGTGAAATAGGCACAGTAGAAAGGGCGGTTACGGCGGATATGGTATAGAGTCGGCGTCAGATAATCAAGCGTGAGGTATTTTGCCGGATCAAAATCGATTCCCTGAAAAGAATCGATCGCGTCCCGGTGGATGTCCTGCTGGATCTTGCCCATCAGGTCGTAAATGTCGACAAAATGGGCGTAGAAGGTCGATCGGTTGATTCCGCACCCTTTGCAGATATCATTCACGGTGATTTTACTAAACTCCTTTTGCTGGATCAGTTCCAGCATGGTATCCTTAATGCGGCGGTCGGTTTCCTGAAAACGCTGGTTGTTTGCGGTATTCATAGGCGCTCCTCTCATTAACGCAACATATGTATCGATATTGATGGTTGCAATCTTCCGTTTCCTTTATTATACTATAAATTGTAAGAAACAACAAGTGTTGGATTAATAGAAAGGAAGAGTGCGATGGAAAAACAGCCCGTTTTTGAAAAGGAAAGCATCTGGAAGCTGATGCTGCGGATGTGCGTCCCGGCAGTCATTATCATGGTCGTCATGGTTATCTACCACATGACCGACATGTATTTTGTCGGGAAGCTGAACGATCTGCGGCAGATGGCGGCGGTATCTCTGGCAAGTCCGATGACCGGGCTGCAGAC
>CAMAJC010000124.1 GCA_945835425.1 uncultured Clostridia bacterium | reverse complement strand
GACGCTGCCGCCGTTAACGGTCACGTTGGTCGCATAGATGCCGTAGCTATTATTTCCCTCGTTGCTACCCTCGGCCTTGACGCTGCCGCCGTTAATTGTGATGGTGCCGCCTATGGGGCCGTTGTTGCCGCCGATGGCAGCGTTTTCGCCGGGCACATTTTGGGCAATCAGATTACCCATGGTGCTTTCATTCGTGGACTGAGCATAGATGGTCAGGGAGTTTGACCCATCAACCTGGATACCGCCGTTTACAGTCAGAGTACACCCGCCCGCGAGAATCAGGTGCACATTGCCGGAAACGGTTACACGGGAAGAGGATTCCGCACTGCCAATTGTAACATCTCTGTTTACAACATACCAGCCAGCATTCCAAGTAGTTGTTCCTGCCTCTATTACGGTACATTCGGTTACAGTTTTCGTTGTCCCATCTGCATCCAAATAGGACACGTCCGATGCAGTCCCCGCCATCGCCGTGATCGGGAAAAGCCCTATGACCATCATCACCGACAGGACAAGGGCGAGAAGTGTGCGTCTTGTTTTCATTCTATCAACCTCCGGAAAATGCAAAATCCATGGGATTTGCCCGTTTGAACTATCAAAAGGTGTACTTTTTGACAGTTTAATAATCATCTTTATCATACCATTTTTCCCGCCAAAAATCAACTGTTTTTTCCGGTTCCGCATAAATAAAATTAAAATGCGCACGCAAGGTTACATGCAGACTGATTGTCAGAAAGTACACGATTTGACGCAAAAAGAGCGGGAACCGTCCGAAAACGGCTCCCGCTCTTTTATGCACTTCCCCCTATCGCCTTTCTTTTCCGGGGTCAGCTGATCATTTTTGCGTACTCCTTCGGGGACATCTGGAACTCCCGTTTGAATTCGGTCGAGAGGTAGGTCGGGCTGCAATAGCCCATGATGTCCGAAATCTGCGCAATGGTATACCGCCCTTCGCCGATCATGTCCTTGACCTTCTCCAGCCGCACCAGCCGGATATATTCCGAAATCGACCGGCCGACCTTCTGTTTGAAAAGGCTGGACAGGTAGGACGGCGAAAGGTTTAACTGCTTCGCCAGCCAGGGCAGCGTGATGGTGTCGGTGATATGCTGATGAATCACTTCGATACATTCGCTGATATAGCTGTTGTCTACGCTGACTTTGAGTTTGGTCGGAACCCGCGTAATGACCGAGTCGGAGCGGACATTGCGCAGGACGGTGATGAGAAGCTTGGTGATATCGCAGACGATCATATCGTCCGAGTAAAGCCCGCCTTCCCGCTCCTCGCGGATGATTCCCTGGATGATTTTCAGGCAGGCGTCGTCCGCATAGATCGTGCGGCCCATGATCGTGTCCGGATGGACGATATCGCCGTCAAAGGTCACGGTTAAAAAGGACAGCGGATTCTTTCCGTCGGAGCGCTGCACATGGAACTGATGGGGTGCGAAAAAGATCATCTGCCCCTGTTTCAGCTCGAAGGTCTGGCCGTCCACCTCGCAGACCATGTTGCCTTTGTTCACATAGGTAAATTCCCAGAAGGGATGCTGCTCGCCGCGGAAGGAGAACTGACGGTTTTTCTCCTGATACAGGACAGTGTACAGCGTTTTGACGTTGATGCTGGGCACAAAGCCGGTGCCCGTCAGTACGTTCGTGATCGGCGTGATGAGCCGTTCGCTTCTGGTATACAGGCGATAAGACAGTTTACATTCATAGGGCAGAATGCAGAATTCCACCCCCGGATTGATGATGACAGACTGATCCAGTAAAAAACGATGGATCACCCCGTCGGTTGAACGGATGAAAATGATGCCGACACCGCTGACCGGCTCCACCAGCACCTCCATATCATAATGCCAGAGGACCGAACTGATCCGCACATCATCCTCGTACAGGATCTGCTGAGCATCCGCAAACGAAGCGGTATCCTGCGCTACCGCACCGTATGAGCGGAAGTTGATTGCGTTAATTTCTTTCAACAACATTCCTTTTCCACCCTTTTCTGATTTCGGTATCTCTTTTTCATAGCAAACAGGGATAAATATGTGGCGTGCATCAATCAGGAGTATGTAAGCTTACAATACGCGCTGACAGCGAAAAAATGCTGGATATAAAAGGCAACACCGCTGGACCTGCAGATTTCCGGCGGCTTTCATTCCCATGATTTACAGAGGAACTCTGTCTTTACAGTCTTATCCTACCGTATTTTCTCTGATGTGTCAACACCCGAACTTTCATTTTGGGCCGGATTTCGGAAAACAACTAAAGCTTTATTTTTTTGTACTCGGGTATCCTTTTGTTTTTTTATGAATAAACTATCAGATATTTCAGTTATGAGCGGCGCAAAGAGCAGCGCACCGCCGATGAACAGCAGCTCCCGCGGTGGGATCGGCGCGGTCCCTAAAATGCCCTGCAAGGGCGGACACCAGACCGCCAGAATGAGTATCGTCGCGGAGATGGCGGCGGCGCCCAGGAGCTTTTTGTTGCCGAGAGGGTTTAGCTGCCAGAGCTGACGCTCCTCGCTGCGGCATTCAAAGACGTGGATCAGCTGGGAGGTGACCAGCGTGAAAAAGGCCGCTGTCCGGGCAAGGGTCAGGTCGCCGAGGGTCAGGAAGTGACTGAACACAAATAAGGTCGTCAGCCCGATAAGGCAGCCTCTGAACAGAATTTTCCCCAGCAGGCCGCGGGAAAAGATGCTTTCATCCGCGCCTCTCGGCGGCCGGTCCATCAGCCCTTCTGCCGCCGGTTCCAGCCCCAGGGCAATGGCCGGAAGGCCGTCGGTCACGAGGTTGACAAGCAGGATGTGTATCGGCATCAGCACCACCGGCATCCCCATCAAAATTCCCAGAAACATCGTCAGCACTTCCCCGATGTTGCAGGCCAGCAGATAACGGATAAACCCGCGGATGTTCTGGTAGATCGCGCGGCCTTCCTCCACCGCCGCCACCAGCGTCGCGAAGTTATCGTCCATGAGGACAACGTCGGAAGCTTCGCGGGTGACGTCGGTGCCGGAAATGCCCATCGACACGCCGATATCCGCTTCCCGGACTGCGGGCGCGTCATTGACGCCGTCGCCGGTCATGGCGGTGATATGGCCCTGGCTGCGGAGCGCCCGGACGATCATCAGCTTGTGCCGCGGCGATACCCGGGCGAAAACCGTCGTTTCGGCGATGGCGTCCCGGGCAGACTGCTCGGAAAGAGCGTCCAGCTCCTCGCCGGTCATGACCCGCTCGCCTTCGTGCCAGATGCCGACCTGGGAAGCGATCGCGCGGGCTGTCAGCTTATGGTCGCCGGTGATCATGATCGGACGGATCCCGGCTTTCCGGCAGAGCCGCACCGCTTCCCGCACCTCTTTCCGCGGTGGGTCGATCATGCCGCCGAGGCCAAGGAAAGTGAGACCGTTTTCGGCGTGTTCGGTGAGGGCTTCGCCGCTGCTTAACTCCCGCATGGCTGCTGCCAGCACCCGCAGGCCGCTGCCGGAAAGTTGTTCGGCGGCACGGGTGATATCGCCGCGCATCTTGCTGTCCAGCGGCACCGCCTTATCGCCCAACTGCACCATCCCGCACCGGCGCAGCAGCACATCGCAGCCGCCTTTGACCAGCAGGTACCGCTTGCCGTCGCTGCACCGCACAACGACCGACATCCGCTTGCGAACTGAATCAAATGGGATTTCGTCGACGCGGGTGTACTGCCCTGCCAGCGCCCGCCGGTTCAGGCCCGCTTTCGAGGCCGCAAAGGCGAGGGCTGTCTCGGTCGGGTCGCCGGAAAAGGTCCCGTCTCGCCCTTCCGCCGCGTCGCTGCAAAGGGAAAAGACGGTCAGGGTCATCCGTCCGGCCACTGTTTTCAGCGGGTCATCCGGCTTTCCGTCCCGGGTAAAAGGTTGCGCGCCGTCGCCCACCTCCCAATGGGTGAAAGGAAGGAAAAGCTTTGTCACGGTCATGCGGTTGGTGGTCAGCGTCCCGGTTTTGTCGGTGCAGATCACGTCGGCGCAGCCCAGCGCCTCCACCGCGCTCAGCTTGCGCAGCAGCGCGTTTCGCCCGACCATCCGGCGCACCGCCAGCGCCAGCGAAATCGTGACAATCGCGGGCAGTCCTTCCGGAACCGCCGCCACCGCCAGGCTGATGCCGGTCATGAGCATATTCATGAGGTCTTCGCCGCGCAAAATGCCTGCTATCGCCACAATCACGCAGATGATCAGGCAGCCGACCGCGATGTATTTGCCCAGCTGGTCGAGCTTTTTCTGGAGCGGCGTCTGTTCATCGGGAATCTCGCTGATCATTCCGGCGATCTTGCCCATCTGGGTGTCCATGCCGGTGGCCAGTACCTGCGCAGTTCCGCGCCCGGCGACGACCGTTGTGCCCATATAAAGGATATCCTTCCGGTCGGGAACGTTTTCGATCTCGTCCCCCGGCCGCGCGGCCAGTTTCCCGCAGGCAACCGACTCTCCCGTCAGCATCGATTCATCCGCCGACAGCCCGGCCGCTTCGGTAATGACGGCATCGGCAGGCACCCGGTCACCTGCTTCCACCTGAATCAGGTCATCGGGGACAAGCTCGCTCGCCTCAATCGCCGTCAGTTCCCCGTCCCGCCAGACCCGCGCTTTGGGTGCCGCCATCCGCCGCAAGGCATCCAGCGTCTTTTCGGTGCGGAATTCCTGCACAAAACTCATAATGCCATTAAGCAGTACGATGACCGCGATGGTCAGCGCCTCCACATACTCGCCCGTCAAGACGCTGATCACCGTCCCGGCCAGCAGCACTAAGGTCAGAAAATCCTTGAACTGGCAGATAAAAATCTGGAACGGATGCAGCTTCTTCCCCTCGGAAAGGATGTTCCTGCCATACACCTTCTGCTTTTCCGCCGCTTCCCGGGAGGTCAGCCCCGGCATCTGCCCCGGCTGCCGCAAATCAAATACCTTCATCTTTTTCACCAAACCTTTCCGCTGTCCCAATGTATGCGGAAAAGGCTCGTTCAATGACATTTTGCCGATACCAGCCTTTGAAAAGGCTGGGCAAAACTTTTTTGTCCGCGTTGATCGCTCCGGCTACGCCATCCGCTCGTTCGTGATAGACACAACCTTCGCGAACGCGCCGGGCAGACTGGCAATTGAACAGGGTCTTTTTGCGTGGTACAATGTCCGAAGACTGCGAGCTCGTCGAGCAGTCTTGCTCAGTCACCCCGCGTGCATCCACGGCCGCGGCGAACAGGAAAGTTTTTGCCCAGCTTTTTTCAAAAAGCTGGACGTAACTCCTTGCGTTCTATAGACAGAGATATTATAATGAAAGAAAAGGAGCGAAAAAGATGAAGAATAAAACTGTTTTGATTACGGGGTCCAGCCGTGGGATCGGCGCTGCTGCTGCGGAGCTTTTCTGGGAGGCCGGATATAACACCATATTAAATGGAAGAACTTCCGGGGAAAGGCTGCGGGAGATGGAAAGCCGGTTCAATGCCCGGCGTCCCGGGTCGGCGCTGGCGGTGCAGGCGGATATCACCAAGCGGGATGAGGTCGAGCGGATGTTTGACGCGGCGCAAGCGCAGTTTGGCACGGTCGACGTCCTCATCAACAACGCCGCTGTCGCCCTCATTAAGCTGTTCACCGATGTGACCGACGAGGAATGGGACGCGGTTTTTGACACCAGCGTCAAAGGTGCATTCTACTGCTCCCGGCGTGCTGCGAAGGAGATGGTGCGCAGGCATGAGGGAGGCGTCATTTTAAACGTTTCCTCCATGTGGGGACAGGTCGGCGCCTCCTGCGAAGTCCCCTATTCGGCGGCAAAGGGCGCGCTGATCGCCTTTACCAAGGCGCTGGCAAAGGAACTGGGGCCGTCGGGCATCCGAGTCAACTGCGTCGCGCCGGGCGTCATTATGACCGATATGAACCAGGAACTGGATGAGGAGACGCTGGAAGGGCTAAAGGAGGAAACACCGCTGATGCGGCTCGGCCAGCCGGAAGATATCGCAAAAACGCTGCTGTTCCTGGCATCGGAAGAGGCGTCCTTTATCACCGGGCAGGTGATCGGGGTAAACGGCGGGATGATCGTCTGAAAAACTCTGATTTACGGCTATCCGAAATAAATATAAATAAAAACCGGGAGGAAGGGTTCAA
>CAMAJC010000123.1 GCA_945835425.1 uncultured Clostridia bacterium | reverse complement strand
AAAGGTATATAATGTAAATGATGTATTGCAAGTTTTTTACAAAACTGCGCATTTCTTTGGAACCTCTGATCAAATGGTATTTTCCCCGCCGAAGGCGGGGAAAATACCGCAGGAATATGTTTCCGGAAAGGAAGAAACCGAAAAAATCAGAGCTTCCCTTTACATTATTGAAAGGATGATTTTATGGCAGCAAAATCCTATGAAATGGATATGTGTTCGGGTCCGCTGCCCGGAAAGATTTTGCGGTTTGCGTTTCCGCTGATGCTTTCCAGTGTTTTGCAGCTGCTTTTCAACGCCGCGGACGTCATCGTCGTCGGCCGTTTTGCAGGCAGCACCTCTCTAGCGGCGGTCGGTTCCACCGGCGCGCTGATCAATCTGCTGACCAACGTCTTCTTAGGCCTCTCGATCGGCTCCAACGTTCTGGTCGCTCGGTTTTACGGCGCGCGGCAGGATAAAAATATCCACGAAACGGTACATACCTCAATGATGATTTCCCTCATCGGCGGCGCGATTCTGGTGCTGCTGGGCTGCACCCTGACGAGACCGTTGCTGGTTTTGATGGGGACACCGGCGGACGTTTTGGATAAATCGGTTATCTATATGCGCATCCTCTTTATCGGCTGTCCGGTCATGATGCTCTATAACTTCGGCGCGGCGATCCTCCGCGCGGTCGGCGACACCAAACGGCCGCTGTACTACCTCTCTTTTGCGGGCGTATTAAACGTTTTGCTGAACCTCTTTTTTGTCATTGTCTTAAAACTGGACGTTGCAGGCGTTGCGCTGGCGACAGTGCTGTCCCAGTGTGTTTCGATGGCGCTGATTCTCCACTGCCTGATGCACGAGGAAGGCTCCCTCAGGTTCCAGCCCACCAAGATGCGGCTCTATAAGGATAAGCTGCTGGCGATCCTCAAAATCGGCCTGCCTGCGGGCCTGCAGGGCGCGATCTTCTCGATTTCCAACGTCCTGATTCAGTCGACCGTCAACTCCTTCGGCTCCACCGTCATGGCAGGCAACACCGCCGCAGCCAACATCGAAGGTTTTGTCTATGTGTCGATGAACTCGATGTACCAGGCCGCGATCTCCTTCACCGGCCAGAACATGGGTGCGCAGAAGTATGGCCGCGTCAACAAAATTCTCCTGACCTGCCAGGGGTATGTTGTTCTGTTCGGCCTTTCCCTCGGAATGCTGGCGTACATTTTCGGCAGCACGTTGCTCGGCTTTTACACCACCGACCCGGAGGTCGTCCAGTACGGCCTGCTGCGGATGTCGATCATCTGCCCGACCTATTTCATCTGCGGCATGATGGATACGATGGTCGGCAGCCTGCGCGGCATGGGTTATTCGATCATGCCGATGATCGTTTCGCTGACCGGCGCCTGCGCCCTGCGAATCGTCTGGATTTTCACGATCTTCAAGTTCATTTCCCCGACTCTGACGACCCTGTACATTTCTTATCCAGTGACTTGGGCGGTCACGGCGTTGACGCACTTTATCGTCTTTTTGGTTGTCCGCCGCAATTACCCCAAAAAGGACGTCGAATCCGCTGCGGCGTAATATTTGCAGAAAAAGGCCTGCTGGGATTTCCGGCAGGTCTTTTGTTATGTCAATTTATTCAGCGCATCTTATGCAATCACTTTTGAAAATACCGCTTTTTGATTTCCTCGACGGGCATGTTTTTCCCCGTCCAGATGCGGAAGGCTTCTGCTCCCTGATACAGCAGCATATACATCCCGTTGAAGGTACGGCAGCCGCGCTCTCTGGCGATCCGCAGCAGCTTTGTCTCCATCGGCTCATAGATCATGTCGCTGACCACCAGCTTCTGCGGCAGCCACTGCGGGTCGGGGATCAGGCACTCGTCGAGATGATCCGGGCCCATGCCGACCGGCGTGGTGTTGAGCAGCAAATCCGCGTCCAGCAGCGCCTTTTGCAGGGCGTCGGTGTCCGCCAGCAGGTGGAACCGGACGTCGCAGCGGGTACGGGCCTGCAATTGACGCACGATTTCCAGCAGTTCCGGGCGCGGATGGCCGTTGAACAGGTCGATCTGCCGCACGCCGTCCAGCGCCGCCTGCACCAGGAAAGAGGTCCCGGCTCCTCCGGCACCCAGCTGGACGATCTTTTTCCCTCGCAGGTCATATCCTGCGTCCTTTGCCGCCAAGAGATAGCCGATGCCGTCGGTGGTATGCCCGGTCAGGATGCCGTTTTCGTTTACGATGGTGTTGACTGCACCGCAGATTTCGGCGGCAGGGGAGAGCCGGTCGCAGTAGGGCACCATCTCCCGCTTTAAGGGCATTGTGAGGTTGAAGCCGCGCACGCCGATGGTTTTCAGGCCCTGCACGGCGGTGCGCAGCTGGTCGGATTTAATATCGAAAGCCAGATACCGCGCGTCGATGCCCAGCCGCTCGAAGGTGGCGTTGTACATCTGGGGCGAAATGCTGTGGGCGACAGGGCTGCCCAGCAGGCAATAAAGGGCGGTGCGTCCGGTAATTTCCTGTTTCATGTCAATTCCTTCTTTACGATGAATACCTTTCCGCGCAGCGCGGAATCGGATAAATCAGTTCTTTTTGTTATTATCTATTGTAACAAAGCCGGGCGCAAAAGTCCAGTTTTTTTAAAAGATTGTCCAGATATCAAATGGGCACAGCTTGCAATCATTTGGCAAAACTGCTAAAATATAGTTGTGTCGTAATTGTTTTTTTGATGAAAGGAGGCTTTTATGCGAATTGAACTGAACGATATTGTAATCCGCGATTTTGAGCGGAAAGACGCGCCTGCCCTTTTTGCGATTGTGCGGGAAGAAGGCATCCGGCGGTTTATGCACGACTGGTCGGAAAACTCTGCCTGCCCGGAGGATTTCTACGGCTTTATCGACTGGCATCAGGCCCATAAGGATTCCCGGGACGTCTATGAAAACAAACGCTATGCGGTCGCGCTCAAAGAGACTGATGAATTGATCGGTATGGTCGGCATGGGGCTGGAAGATACCGTCAACGAAGTGGAGGTCGCTTATTTTATGAGCGAGCGGTTCCAGCGCCGGGGATATACGCAGGCGGCGGTAAAGGCGCTGGTAAACTGGTGCTTTTCGGTTTCGGAGCTGCCCTACCTGATTCTGACGATCGACTGCGCGAACACGCCTTCCTGCCGTCTGGCGGAGAAGTGCGGCTTCACCCTTTTTGAAAAGCGCACGCCTATCGGCCATGTTCAGCCCAACATGGTGAGCGACAGCTATTACTATTACCGTATCTACAGGTAAACTCTGCTCAAAGGCTTTTCTCCGAAAGAGAATAAAGTCAAATAAACTAGAGAATCCATAGGAAAAAATGCTTGAAAGGCAGTGATTATATGAACAAACAAGATTTTCTGAATCCGCAGGCATGCCGCGGTCTGGACGAGGCCCAGTCACCCTTCTGGTTCTGGAACGATAAGCTGGAGGACGAGGAGATTCTCCGCCAGCTGAAGCTCATGACCGACGCCGGCGTCACCTGTTCGACGCCGCACGCCCGCAGCGGCTATATCGGCGACTATATGACCGAGGACTGGTTCTCCCATATCCAGAAGGTCATCGACTACAAAAAGGAACACGGCGAGCCGATGTGGCTGTACGACGAGTTCAACTGGCCGGCCGGCATCTGCAACGGTGAGGTCACCAAGGATGAACATCTCCGCGAGCGGTATCTTTATTTTACCCGCTACGACGTCCCGGCCAACACCCGCTTCCGCGCCCATCTGCATCCCTTTGGCGGCGGACGGCCCGGCGGAAACTTTGATGCGGCGCCCAAGAACATCTTCTGCTACGACGCGGAGACGATGGAGCAGCTTTCTCTGGACGGGATGCTGACCCCGATGGTCATCAAAAACATGGACATCCCGATGAAAGAATTTGAGCTGCTGCGCGACCGGGATACGGTTGTTTATCAGGTGCAGATTCTGATGGACCCTTACGATGAGGGCGGCAGAGGCCAGCCCAACTACTTAAAAGCCGAAGCGACCGACACCTTTATCCATCTGACCTACGACCGCTATCAGGAGCGGTTCCCGGACGATATCGGCACGACAATCAAGGCGTTTTTCAACGACGAGACCCGTTTTGCCCATTCTTTCCCCTGGGCGGACGGCCTGCCGCAGAAGTTTATCGAGATGAAGGGATACGACATCCGCACCTGCCTGCCCGATCTGGTCATTCCGGGCGATAAGGCCGGGCGCACCCGCTGCGATTATTACGACGTCGTGGCGCAGATGTATAAAGAGAATTATCACGGCCGTCTGCGGGACTGGTGCGAGTCCCACGGCATGGACTATACTGCCCATCTGCTGGGCGAAGAGGCTCTCGGCGGCCATACCCGCTATTCCGCCGACTTTATGCGGCAGGTTGACGCCATGACCAGACCCGGCGTCGACCATCTGGGCAAGGGCATCGGCAGTCTGAACATCAAGTTCGCGACCTCCGCCGGCGAGTGCTACGGCAAGGACGGCGCACAGGTCGAGGTCTTTGCGGGCTGCGGCTGGGACCTTTCCTTTGAGGAATATCTGCGGATGGTCTCCTGGATGTATCTGCAGGGGATCAAGACGATCGTCAACCACGGCTTCTTCTACTCTATCCGCGACGAGCGTGCAAAGGACTGGCCGCCCTCCGAGTTCTTCCAGTGGTCGCACTGGGACAAGATGCCGCAGGCCAACGCCATGACCCGGAGAATGTACGGGCTTCTGACCGGCGGACGGCAGGAAGCCGACCTTCTTGTCTACCACCCGATTGAAACCTTCTGGCTCCATTATCTGGGCAAGGAAGGGTACCTGACCATGTACCAGCGCGGACCGCTGCTGGAGGACAAAAGAGCCGCCCGGATCGACCGGGATGAACAGCTGCTGCTGACCGGCCTGCAGGAGCGCAATGTTGACTTTGTTTCCTTCCCCTCGGACGCCACCCGCAACTTCAAGGCGGAGGGCGGCAAGCTGGTCAACACCGTCACCGGTGCGCGTTACAGCGTCTTTGTCCTGCCGATGGCGGAAGTCATTCCGCTGGAGACGGCAAAACTGCTGGATGCATTTGCCCGTCAGGGCGGCCTGCTCTGCCTGATGGACTGCCTGCCGGTATACGGTATGCGGAAAGAGGATGACCAGCAGGTCGCGGCGATTTTTGAAGCGCTGAAAAACGAAGGAAAGCTCTGTTTTATCGACAGTGCTGCCGACGCGGAGCGGCTCACTACCTGGGTAAATGCGGTCTGCCCGTCGCCGCTGACCATCACCTCCGGTATGTCCACCTGTAAAAACAACCATCCCTGCTATCCCGAATGGATCATCGACCCGGTCATGCATAACGACGAAGACCTTTCCGGTGTCGCTTATATCCGGTATCGAAAGGGCAGCCTGCGGGAATACTTCTTTGTAAACTTCACTGCCGAGCCGCAGACCCTGACGGTGAAGGTTCCGTCCGCAGCGGTTCCCGAGGTCTGGGACACCTTTGCGGGAACGGCTGAAAAGGCAGAGGTCCTCTCGGAGCGGGACGGCGTTTACGAGCTGCGCGTTACACTCCAGCCCAACGTCGGCACGGCCCTGATGACCGAAGTAAAATAAGCAAAATCTATCTTATCGCCCAAAGGAGGAGTGTATGTGAAAAGAGCAGTGGTGATCGGCAGTTTAAATCTCGATTATTCTATCGGCCTGCGCCGGATGCCGAAACCCGGTCAGACGGTTTCGGCGGACACGCTGACCCTGACGCCAGGCGGAAAAGGCGCCAATCAGGCTTATGCTCTTGGGAAGCTCGGCTGTGAGACGGCGATGATCGGCGCAGTCGGCGAGGACGACGCCGGGAAAATGCTGCTGGAGAGTCTCTCCGGCGTGCAGGTCGACACATCCGGCATCGTTAGGCGCAAAGAGCCGACCGGCCAGGCTTTTATCACCGTCGACGCCTCCGGGGAAAACAGTATCATCATCCTTGCCGGCGCCAACGGCACCCTTCGTCCTGCAGATGTCGACCGGGGACGCGCCCTGATCGAAGCGGCGGACTGCGTTGTCATGCAGCTGGAGGTGCCGCTGGAAACGGTGGTTTATGGGGCGAAGCTGGCCCATGCTCTCGGGAAAACCGTGGTGCTCGATCCGGCTCCGGCGGTACCCGATCTGCCGGATGAACTGATCGGTCT
>CAMAJC010000122.1 GCA_945835425.1 uncultured Clostridia bacterium | reverse complement strand
ACAGATGCAGCAGCTGAGCGGCGAGCTGTTCGGCACCGAAATGCCGGCCGCGCAGGATTTCTGGGAACAGCTGGTAAGGACAGCCGGGACCGTGCCTGCGGACACGGACGCCGACCCGGGTATCACCCTGCGGACCTCCGACGGCAAGGTCTGGGAATTCCGCCGCCGGATTCTTCAAACAGGGCTTCCCGGGATGCAGGAGATGATCGCCTGCGACGTGACCCGGCAGTACCGGCTCCGCCGCGAGCTGGAAGAGCGCAACCGGCGCCTGACCCGTATCCATGAGCGGCTGCACCGCTATAACCTTGAGGTGGAGCGCATCGCGGCCGAAAAAGAGGTCTTAAACGCCAAGATTCAGGTGCACGACGATGTGGGCCGCACCCTGCTCGCCTTCCGCTCCTATCTGGCTCAGCCGGAAGAAAGCCGAAACCGGGAGAGCCTGCTCACCCTCTGGCGGCAGACCGTTTCGGCGCTGAAAAACGAAGCGGCGCCCGATGAGCCGGACACCGACTGCGCCCTGCTGCATGAGGCTGCCCAGTCGGTCGGCGTGACCCTCGTCTGCGACGGACAGATGCCGGAAGACGAGACCGCGCGGGAAATCCTGACCGCGGCGATTCACGAGTGCCTGACCAACACCGTTAAACACGCAGGCGGCGATAAGCTCTACTGCACCGTCCGGTCGGATGAAACCTTTGTCAGTGCCCAGCTTCGCAACAACGGTCGTCAGCCCACCGGCGAAATACAGGAGACCGGCGGACTCGGCAACCTCCGCTATACGGTGGAGTCGGCCGGCGGCACCATGAGAATCACCAGTACTCCGCAGTTTCTGCTGCATATCCGTGTTCCGAAGGGAGGAGCAGACCTATGGCAAAAACCCGAGTCCTGATCGTGGATGACCAGTTTATTGCACGGCAGCTTTTTGAGATGTATCTGCGGTCCTCCGACCGGTATGAGATGGTCTATGCGGTGGAATCGGCCGCCTTCGCCGAAGCCTTTGTCCGGTCAAACCCGGTCGACCTGGTGTTGATGGATATCCTGATGACCGACGGCTCCAACGGCCTCAGCGCCGCTGCCCAGATCAAGAAAATCTGTCCTTCCATTAAAATCGTCGCCGTCACCTCGATGCCGGAAGCCTCCTGGCTGAAACGGGCAAGGGAGATCGGCATCGAGAGCTTCTGGTACAAGGAGGCCTCACAGGAAACCATCCTCAGCGTCATGGACCGGACGGTCGCAGGCGAATCGGTCTACCCGGATAAGCCGCCGAAGGTCGGTCTCGGACTGGCCAGCAACACCGAGTTTACCGAACGGGAGCTGGAGGTGCTGCGGATTATGACCACCGGCGTCTCCAACGCCGCCATTGCCAGGGAGCTTGGCATCACCGAAAACACCGTCAAAAACCATATCCGGCATATGATGGAAAAAACCGGGTATAAAAGCCGCACCGAGCTGGCGATCGAAGCCCGGGTAAACGGCATCGTTGTCAATGTGGATGAATAAGATACAGAGCGCTTGCTGCGGCAGGTGCTCTGTTTTTTTGCCTTTTTTTATAAAAATCCTTCTATAATAGTCCTTTCGTGTCATGCGCAACTGCCAAAAAACTTATAAAATAAGGATGAAAGGCGATATTGCCGCCCATTTTATATTCCAATCGGTATCAAATGCCGGCAGGAAAAGGAGGCAAACAACATGAAAAGACGCATACAGGCAGCGGCGCTGGCGCTTCTGCTTACGGCAGGGCTCGGCGCCTGCGGCAAAGAAGAGAGCAGCATCTCGTCAGCCATGGGGAACCGGGAAACCTCTTCTCAGCAGACCGCTTCGGAGCCGGTCACTTCCGGTACGGAAACAGCTTCTTCTGATGCAGGAGAATCTTCCAAAGAAGGAAGCGAGCCGTCCGCTCCCGAAAAGGAAACACCCCACCGGGAGACGACCAAGCTGAACACGTCCAAAGCTTCGGAACCGGATGAGCCGGATATTGACGACCCGGAGCCGGAAAACCCGCGGGAACCGGAGAGCCCGCCGAACTGGCAGCCCGACTATTACCAGAACGAAATCCTCTGGGAGGAAGGGAGCCTTTGCGGCATCCTCTATCTCGGCTATGATATGAGCATCGGTGCGGACGATGTCTACACCGCTTTTGACAAGGTGCTTACCGGCAGCGAGTATCTCGATTCTTTCCCATTCCTCTCGGAAGTACCCGAAACCAATTATGTCGACGCCGGCGGACAGGAGCTCTACTGCATCCTGCCGCGGGACGACACGGACATCTCCGTCTACGACTGGATCATGGACGAATCCAATAACTATGAGGGCGAGGCCCGCAATCTGCTCTACCTCAGCGATGTCGGTGCGCCGATCCTGCTGCGGTGCAGCACCATGGAAGGAGTGCCCAACTGTCAGATCTCCGTCACCAATCCCTATGTGATCGAACAGAAGATCGTCTTCGAGCCCTGTATCAGCGGGATGGACGGCCATATCTACATTCCGGAAGACCTGAATCTCGTCGATTTCACCCTCTACCAGGACTGGGATTCCGCATACTGATCATACAGAAAAGAGGATAGCCTATGAAACCAGCGATCAAATCCATCTGCGTTCTGAGTGCGGCCCTTTTGCTGCTGGCCGGCTGCCAGAAAAAGGAATCGAGCCTGCAGGACCGCCTCAATCAGGCGGCGTCAAATACCTCGTCTGCCGAAAGCTCCGAAGGTAGCGGGACGGAATCCTCGCAGGATCCCTCAACGGAACCCTCCTCCGAACCGTCTGACAACGGCGGCAAGGGAACCTCCTCCTTAAAAGGCGGCTCCAAAAACGGCAAGGATACCGGCGGCAAGGAAACAGGCGGTCCTGTGGAGATCATCTCCCTGGCGTCCGGCAGCTATTTCGACTACAGCCTGATCGATGCCGACACCGAGCTGTTCGCCCGGATCTACGGCGAGTATGCCCTTGTGGGGGATGACAGCCTGGAGCAGTACCCGCAGCTGCAAAAATCCCTGCTTTCTCTGGGGGAGCAGCGGCAGGAAGGCCGTAGGGAAATATATGAACAGGTCCTTTCCTATGCCAAAGAAGATGTGGCAAACGGTACGATAAGCCCGGACGGCTATTTCGTTACCGAATATTTCTGCACCAGACGGGCCGACACCCGCGTCACAAGCCTGCTGATGTACGGTGAATACGCCACGGGCGGCGTTCATAATTACCCCTACTATGCGGCCTGCACCTTCGATACCCAGACCGGTAAGCTGCTGGAGCTTTCGGATGTTGTGACCGATGTGTCGGTGCTGCCCGAACTGGTGCAGCAACAGCTCGACAATACGACGGGAACGGAATATTTATACGAGAATGCCGATCTGGAGTATTATTTCGAGGAATATAAGGATTCTCTCAACTGGACGCTGGACTATTACGGCCTGACCATTTATTTCAATCCTTATGAGATCGCGCCCTATGCCTCCGGTATGCCGGTCGCCGTCCTCACCTTTGAAGAATACCCCGATCTGGTCAGGGAAGAATACCGGGAAGTCCCCGAAAGCTACTGTATCGATTTCCCGAATGAAAGGTCGTTTTATTATGACCTGGACGGAGACGGAAAGCTGGATGATATCTATACCTCCGGTTCGTACGAGATGCTCGACAACAACGAGTACTATTTCCCGTCCCAGTACGTCTATATCAACGGGGAAATGCTCACGGTCGAAAGCACCACCAACGGCATCTATCCGACGCTGGTCCATATGGCCGACGGACGCAACTACCTCTATGTGGGCAACGAAAACGGTATCGGCTACAGATGGTATGAGCTTTACGACATTACCGGCGGCACCATCAAATCGCTGGGCACCTTCTATGCCTATCCGCCTCATTTCTATGAGAGCGAGACCCGGCAGCTCCTCACCGATCCGGAGCACTTTACCCTCGAGACCATCACCTACCTGCTGGGCAGCGTCTACGGTGCTGACACCTACCATGTCGGTTCGGACGGTAAGCCGGTCAAGGAAAGCGACTGGTACTGGTTCGACCAGACGACCAAGTTCACCCTGCTGCGGCCGCTGACCGTTACGATTGTCGATGAGGACGGGAAGGAATACGGAGAGGAGACCCTGCAAAAGGGCGACACCGTGATCTATTACCGCACTGGCTATGACGACGGCACGGAAAGCATCGCCGACCTGCTGCTGCCGGACGGAAGGATCGGACGGGTAGTCGTCGATACCTCCAACTGGTATACCATCGACGGGGTCATGATTGAGGATATCTTTGACGGGCTGACCTACTGGGACTAAAAATTGCTTTTTTGACAAAAAGTGCTCCGCATAGTACTTCCGTGTCATGCGCAAATACCAAAAATCCTGTAGAATACAATTGGAAAACAGTATTGCCGCCATCTTTTCCCGATGGACGGCAAGGAAAAGGAGGGAAATCATTTGAAGAAAATCGCAGTCAGCATACGAAACCGTGTCTTTTCGGAAAGTATTCATCTGATCCTGCGGCAGACAGGCGATTTCCGGCCGGTCCGCATCTCTGCACAGTCGCCGGGCGCAATCCAGATCGAATGTGAAAGCGCCAAACCGGAGATCCTGCTGATGGATGTGACGCCTACGCCGCCGGGTACGACCCTTGCAGACCGGATCGAGCTGATCGGCAGGCTGCGCCAGACGCTGCCGGACTGCAAGATGGTGCTGCTGTGCGACGAGATCGCTTACCCGGAACTGGCCCACGAGGTCATGCGGGCAAAGCAGATCGGAAAGATCGATGCGTTCTTCTATGCTTCGGTGACCGCCGAATACCTGACGGCGGCGCTGAACGCGCTGTAAAGGCCTCTGATTTCACGCTTTTCTCCCCGCCGGAGGCGGGAGAAAAGCCCGATCGCTCCGTTCCCAAAGGAACAGAAGGCCGAATCAATCAGAGCTTCCAAAGGTTTCTGACTAAACATTTTTTGACATTTTGAAAGGAGCAACATTATGGGACTTATTAAAGCTGCGATGGGCGCTGCAGGCGGTATGCTGGCAGATCAGTGGAGAGAATATTTTTACTGCGAATCGATCCCGGCCAACATTCTGGCGGTCAAGGGCAAAAAACGCACCGGAAGCCGTTCCAGCAACACCAAAGGCACCGACAACATCATCTCCAACGGCTCGATCATCGCCGTCGCCAACGGCCAGTGCATGATGATCGTCGAACAGGGCAAGATCGTCGACTTCAGCGCCGAACCGGGCGAATACACCTATGATACCTCCACCGAGCCGTCGATCTTTACCGGCGACCTGGGCGAGAATGTAAAGGCCGTCTTCGCCAACATCGGCAAACGGTTTACCTTCGGCGGCGAACCGCCCAAGGACCAGCGGGTCTACTACTTCAACACCAAGGAACTGATCGGCAACAAATACGGCACGCCCTCTCCCGTTCCGTTCCGCGTCGTTGACCAGCGCGCCGGCATCGACATCGATATCGCCATCCGCTGCTTCGGCGAATATTCCTACCGCATCACCAACCCGCTGCTGTTTTACACCAACGTCTGCGGCAACGTCGAAGCGGATTATGACCGCAGCCAGATCGACGGCCAGCTGAAGACCGAGCTGCTGACCGCTCTGCAGCCCGCTTTTGCAAAGATTTCCGACATGGGCATCCGGTATTCCGCTCTGCCCGGCCACACCCAGGAGCTGTCGGATGCGCTCAATGAAGTGCTGTCCGCCAAATGGCGCGACCTCCGCGGCCTCGAAATCGTCTCCCTCGGCGTTTCCTCCGTAAAGGCAAACGAAGAGGATGAGCAGATGATCAAGGAGATGCAGCGCAACGCCGCCTTCATGGACCCGACGAGAGCTGCCGCGCATCTGGTCGGCGCACAGGCGAGTGCCATGCAGGCTGCCGCTTCTAACCAGAACGCAGGCCCTGCCATGGCCTTCATGGGCATGGGTATGGCTCAGGGCGCAGGCGGCATGAACGCCCAGAACCTCTATCAGATGGGCCAGCAGCAGGCACCTGCTCCTGCTCCCGCACCCGCACCCGCGGCACCGGCTCCTGCAGCACCCGCAGCCAACAGCTGGACCTGTCCATCCTGCGGCGCCGCTGCCACCGGTAAGTTCTGCCCCGAGTGCGGCTCCAAGAAGCCGGAACCCAAGCCCGCGAACAGCTGGACCTGCCCCAACTGCGG
>CAMAJC010000121.1 GCA_945835425.1 uncultured Clostridia bacterium | reverse complement strand
AACGGTGTAAGAGCCCTCGGAAGAAAGCTTGCCAAACCAGTCGCGGATGGTCGCGTCGTCCTTGCCGCACAGCTGATACAGCAGTCTTTCCAGGTTGGAGGAAATGAGGATATCCATCGACGGAGAGGTCGTCGTGAAGAAATCGCGGTTGCGGTCGTAAGTGCCGGTGCGGATAAAGTCGGTCAGGACTTTGTTTTTGTTGGAAGCGCAGATCAGCTTGCCGATCGGCAGACCCATCAGCTTGGCGTAATAGGCCGCGAGGATGTTGCCGAAGTTGCCGGTCGGGACGGTGACATTGACCGTCTCGCCCATCTCGATTTCGCCCTGCTCGACCAGGGTGGTGTACGCGGCAATATAATAAACAATCTGCGGGACAAGGCGGCCCCAGTTGATCGAGTTGGCGGAGGAGAACATCTGGCCGTTTTTCTCCAGCTCAGCAGCGATGACCGGGTCGGTGAAAATCTTCTTGACGCCGCTCTGGGCATCGTCGAAGTTGCCCTTGATGGCGCAGACCGATACGTTAGCGCCGGACTGGGTGGTCATCTGGAGCTTCTGCATCTCGCTGACGCCGTTTTCGGGATAGAAAACCAGCATCCGGGTGTGCGGGACGTCGGCAAAGCCTTCCAGCGCCGCTTTGCCGGTGTCGCCGGAAGTGGCGACCAGAACGACAATCTCCTTGTCGGGCGCGGTCTTGCGGGAAGAAGTGGTCACAAGGTAAGGCAGCAGCTGCAGGGCCATATCCTTAAAAGCGCAGGTCGGGCCATGCCACAGCTCCAAAAGGTAAGCGGAATCCCCAACGCGGGAAATCTCCGAGATGTTTGCAGAGTCGAATTTGCGGTCGGTATAGGCATTGTCGACGCAGTAGTCCAGTTCCTCCGGGGTAAAATCGGTCAGGAAACGGGAGAGGACAGCCTTTGCCTTCTCATTGTAGCTCATGCCGAGCATGGAAGAAAGGTCTTCCCTGGTCAGTTCCGGCAGAGTCTCCGGCACAAACAGGCCGCCTTCCTGAGAAATGCCCTGGGCAATCGCCTGGGCGGCGGTGACCTTTTCAGCGCTGTTTCTGGTGCTGTTGTAATACATGGTCGCAATCTTCCTTTCTGTTTTTGCCGGTTTCCCGTTGTCTGCATCAGCATCAGAAACCGGCTTACCTATGTTCAGTTCAGCAAAATATCAGAGGTTTTCCTGCATGAAACGCTGGGCGTTTTTAAAGGTAATCTTGTCGACGATCTCCGGGTCAAAGTGCTTAAGCAGATTCTCGTGCCAGTCGGGAATCCGGTCGATGGACGGGATTCGGGAGGGCATCGCTGCGCCGTCAAAGTCGCTGCCGACTGCAATGCAGTCCTCGCCGCCGAGGGCGATGATATGGCGGATATGGCGGCGAAGCTCCTGGAAGCTGGCGTCGCTTTCCCCGTTGATAAAGACCGGGTAGAAGTTGATGCCGATCAGGCCCTTGCGGCGGATGATCTCCTGCAGCTGCACATCGTCGAGGTTGCGCCGGTGCGGGCAAAGCTCAAAGCAGTTGGAATGAGACGCGATAAAGGGACGCTCGGCCACCTCGCAGAGATCCCAGAAGCTGTAGTTGTTCAGATGGGAAACGTCGATGATGATCTTGTGGGCTTCCAGCTCCTTGACGGCCTCTTTGCCGAGAGCGGTCAGGCCTACCTCAGTCGCCGTGCCGCCGGCCAGATCGGTCTCCCCGTTCCAGCACAGCGAGAACATCCGCACACCCATTTTGTACATCTCGTCGATCCGTTCCAGCTTGCCGCCCATGGCGGAACCGCCTTCGACCGACAGCATCGCGTTGCAGACGCCGGGACGGATATTGTCCTTATCATAGGGAACAATCTGATCGCTTTCTTCAAACGCTTTCTGCAGCTGCCCTGCCTCCGAAAGAAAACGGTGGTAGCCCTTGCTGCCGTGGAGTTCATCCGGAACAAAAGCGGCAAAGACCTGTACCCACTGGTCAAAAATCAGGCCACGCTGAACAGAAATGGCAAAATCGTTCTGAATCAGGCTTTTTCTGTTTTGCAGACATTTGCTGAGGGTGTCAGCGTGTAAATCAAAGTGGCGCATACTGAGCTTCCTTTCTATGCGATGGTGTCAGACTGCATCAAATGCGTTTTCCAGCCAGACGGCCCGGGAAAAGGCCCCGTTTCCGTCCAGATAGATTTCCAGTATATCAAAACGCGGCTGCAAAGGCAGCGGGTTTTGCACAAGATAAGCTTTTGCCGTATCGGTCAGCTTTTTCCGTTTGGACAAAGTCACCGCTTCGGCAGGCGTCGCGATCATCCCGGCGCTGCGGGTCTTGACCTCGACAAAGAGGAGCGACTCCCCTTTCCGGGCGATCAGATCGATCTCTCCGTACTGGGCATGCCAGTTGCGGGCAAGGATTTCACAGCCCTGCCCCGTCAGATATTCAGCCGCCAGCTGTTCCCCGCGGGAACCGGTCGAGGTTTCCCGCTGCTTATAATAGCTTTTCAGAAAAGAATGGCGGTGAACCGGGGATTCTCCATATAGATCGAGCATTTCATAATGGAGCTTGGTGCCGTAGCCTTTATGCTTGGCGAACTGGTACTGGGGATAGGCGGCATCGACCTCGCGCATATAATGATCCCGCGAGACCTTGGCGATGATCGACGCGGCGGCTACGGCAGCGGAAGTGCCGTCGCCCTTGACCAGAAGCCTTGTCGGGATATTCAGCCCGGGGTTGCGGTTGCCATCCACAATGGCCATGGAAGGCCGGACAGAAAGTCCCGCGACCGCCCGGCGCATCGCCAGGAAAGTTGCCTGCAGGATATTATATGTTTCGATTTCTTCAACGGTCGCAATGCCGACCGACCAGCTGAGCGCCTTTTCCTTGATTTCCGGGAACAGGGCCTCCCGCTTTTTCTCGGTCAGCTTTTTGCTGTCATTCAGGCCTTCGATCGGGTTTGCAGGGTCTAGGATGACCGCTGCCGCATAAACATCCCCTGCCAGAGGACCGCGGCCTGCTTCATCGACGCCGCAGAAGTTCTCGATCCCGAGGGAACTGTCATATTCCAAAAGAGTCATAGTCATTATTCCTTCGGCGGCGCTTCCAGGGACAGCCGTCCCAGCTTACCGCCGCGGTATTCGTCCAAAACAGTGATGGCGGCCCGCTCGGTGTTGACCTCGCCGCCGGAAATCAGCATCCCGCGCTTGCGGCCGACCAGCTCCAGCAGCTCATACTGCTCCAGCCCTTCCGCTTCCTGCGGTGTGATCTTATAGCGGGACAGCAGCTCCGGGTAACCGTCCCGAATCCAGTCCAAAAGGCGCATGGCAAGCAGCTCGATGTCCACGACCTGATCCTTGACGGCGCCGGTCACAGCGAGCCGTTCGCCGACCGCCGGGTCTTCAAACTTCGGCCAGAGTACGCCGGGCATGTCCAGCAGCTCCACATCCTTGCTGACGGTGACCCACTGCTTGTCCCGGGTGACGCCGGGACGATCCTCGACCTTGGCACGCTTTTCCCCGGCCATCCGGTTGATAAAGGACGATTTTCCCACGTTGGGGATGCCGACGATCATCATCCGGATCGGACGGCCGGACGCGCCCTTTTCTGCCCGGCGCTCCAGCAGCTCGGAAAGCTCGGAACGAACCAGCGGCAGGAACGCGTTTAAGCCCTTGCCGGTCTTGGAGTCGACCGGGAGGGCGGCAATGCCGTTTTGTTTAAACCACTCGACCCATCTGGCTGTGACGGCCGGGTCGGCGGTGTCACATTTATTGAGCAGGATGATCCGCTTTTTGGTGCCGATCATCGACGGAAGCTCAGGGTTGCCGGAGCTGAGCGGAATCTTTGCGTCCCGCAGCTCGACAACGATATCTACATACGGGAGGTTTGCTTTCATTAACCGGCGGGTCTTGGCCATATGGCCGGGAAACCACTGGATAGCGGGAACCTGTTCCAAGAGAGTACCTCCTAATTTCAATCTAAGATACAAAAAGACGATACCGGCAGGATGCGCAGGATCGCTCTGCCGACCACCTCGTCTTCATCTATAAAACCGACCATCCGAAAACGGCTGTCGGTGGATGCGTTGCGGTTGTCGCCCATGACGAAAATGAATCCGTCCGGGACGGTGAGCGGGTATTCCCAGTCGCCACGGTGACGGCCGTCAATTGCTTCCTGAATATAGGTTTCATCCAGACGCGCACCATCGACCAAAACGCAGCCGTCTGCATCGATGTCCACGGTCTGACCGCCGGTCGCAATCACCCGCTTGACCAGGCACTCGTCCAGGCCTGTGTCCTCCGAAAGGATGACAATATCGCCCGGCGCCGGGTCATAGCCCAGCATCCAGACGATCAGCCGGTCGCCGTCCTGCAGCGTCGGATTCATCGAATGGCCGTCCACTACCCGCGGCGTGATCACAAAACCAAACAGCAGGCCGACGATCACACCGGCAAACAGAAAGGCTTTGGCCCATTCGATCAGCTCTGTTTTGAGCGTTTTTTTCGGTATGTCCCCGCCCGCAGTTTCCTGATAAACCGATGTCTTTTCACTTTGCTCCACGGGGACACCTCCTGTTTAGTCGATCAGGCCGAAAGAAGACAGCGGCATAATCCGCAGGACAACCTTGCCGACTACCTCATCCTCGTCGACAAAACCGACCTCGCGGAAACGGCTGTCGGTGGAATGGTTGCGGTTATCGCCCATGACGAAAATATACCCTTCCGGGACGGTGACCGGATAGTCCCAGTCGCCGTAATGCTGCGCGTCGATCGGCTCATAAATATAATCCTCGTCTAAAAGGACGCCGTCGACCAAGACACACCCGTTTTCATCGATATCGACCGTCTGACCGGAAGTCGCGATGACCCGCTTGACCAGCGCTTCATCCAGACCGGTCTTTTCCGAAAGGATGACTGTGTCGCCGGAATGGGGCTTATACCCCAGCATCCAGGTGATCAGGCGGTCGGAATTCTGCAGCGTCGGCTCCATCGAATGGCCCTTTACCTCTACAGGACGGATTACGAAACCAAAGATGACCAGTACGATCACGCCGGCAAAGAGAAAAGCTTTGATCCATTCGATCAGTTCCTTTTTTACGGCGCTGACCTTGCTGATCTCCTGCGCCGGCTCATCTTCCGTATCTTCATCTTCTGTCAACGGCTCCGGCTGGGAATCAGACAGTTCTTCGCTTTCCTTCTGCTCTGCGAGAATCTTCTCGATTTCATCCATATTTCTAATCCTTTCCAAAAAAAAGTTATTCTACGCCGCCAAATGACCCAAAGGGATAAAACCGGAAAAGGATCCGGCCCTTGATATCTTCGACGTCAACCAGGCCGATCTGGGAGTCACGGCTGTCCAGAGACTCGCTGCGGTTATCGCCCATGACGAAAACCTCGCCCTGCCCCACAATGACGGGATAGGTCACATCGCCCAGCCCGGTGGGCACCTTCAGATAGGATTCTTCCAACTGTACGCCGTCGACCCAAACCTTCCCTTCGGCATCGATTTCAACCGTCTGGCCCTCGATTGCGATAACACGTTTGACCAGCTGTTTTTTCAGTACGTTGTTATCCGAAAGGATGACGATATCGCCCTGCTCGGGAGTGTACATCAGACCGGAGATCACAACGCGGTCGCCTGCCTGGAGCGTAGGCTCCATCGAAGCGCCCTGGATTCCGACAATCTGAATCACAAAGCGGAAAAGCACAAACAGGATGGCTGCAACAATGGCAATCGCCGCCACCCAACCGGCAACCGTTTTGCCGACATTTCTTTTGGGTTCCGGTTCCGCCGCCACAGATGCGGCAAAAGCGGCGGCTTTCTGCACCCGTTCAGAGGGCTGACGGGGACCCGAACGCTTCTGGCTCTGAATCTGCAGAGGACCGGTGATTTCCTCCAGCTTCCGTCCGGCGCGCAGCTGCTGGGTGAGCTGGCCGGTTTCGCCGTTTGTAGTAGAAACCGCCATCTTTTCCAAATCATCCTTTAAATGGGAGGTGCGGTGATGGACCGAAAGGTTCATCTCCCCATTCCCGGACTCAGGCGTTCTGCGGGCAGGAGACTGCTGACGGGACGCAGGACGGGCAGGCTGCTGCGGTTTTCTCTGGGGCGCTTTCTGCCCGGAGGATGCAGGCCGCGGACGGCTCGCCTGCTGGGATCTCTGTGTGCGGACAGGCTGTTCTTCTTTTTTA
>CAMAJC010000120.1 GCA_945835425.1 uncultured Clostridia bacterium | reverse complement strand
AAGTGAATAGCTAAAAAATCCCCTCCTGAGAAATCGGGAGGGGATTTTTGCGCGCAAAAACGGCCCCGCATTCCGCAGGGCCGCTATACTCAATATCTTGCTTAGGGCAGACGGGCCGCGTGAACCTGTCCCTCTGCCGACGAATACTGGAGCCAGTTGATATAATCCGGGTTGCCGTACTCATCCGTAAACTGCGGCGCAGCGCCCTTCGTGAGCGGCTGGATATACGCGAGGATTTCCCGCTGCACCTTCGGGTCTTCCAGATCGAACCACTTCTCCGGCACGAGCTTTTCGTAATTCGCGCACTTCTCGATGTCCTCACAGCCATAGTACGGCTCGTATTTGCCGTCCGGACCAAATTTGCGCAGGATCACTGCCATCCGGCCTGTGACGCCGGAGAGGGCCTGTCTGGTGCCGTAGGCGCCGATCCCGAAGCTCTCGGTCAGGTCTGCCTGCGAGGCCAGATGGGCGGAACAGCGCTGCATCAGATTCAGCTCAATCGAACGCACCTTGCAGCCGATTTTGTGCTTGATCAGCTGCTCGAGATACTTGCCGACGCCGCTCAGATAAACATGACCGAAAACGTCCACCGCGCCGCTCTTGCTGGAGGAGCCGACGTACTCGCCGTTTTTGTCCTTGATGCCTTCGCTGACCGCGACGATGACGCTGTGGGTCTGCCGGTGGAGGGCGCGGATTTTGCTCAAAAACGCCTCTTCGTCAAAGGGCACCTCGGGGATCGCGATGATATCCGGCTTCGCGCCGCCCATAAACCGCGGCAGTCCGGCCGCCAGGGTCAGCCAGCCTGCGTTGCGCCCCATGATTTCGACGATCGTAACCGACGGCAGCGCATAGATCGCCGTGTCCCGGATCAGCTCCTGCATCGTCACCGCCAGATACCGGGCTGCGCTGCCGTAGCCGGGCGTATGGTCGCAGCCGGAGAGGTCGTTGTCGATGGTCTTGGGCAGACCGAAGATCACCGGCACGTCCAGGGCGGGATTTAAGCGCTTTTGCTCCTGACAGTACTCCGACAGCTTGCGCACCGTGTCCATGCTGTCGTTGCCGCCGATATAGAGAAACCACCCGACGTTCCATTCCATGAGCTTTTGGAGGATCTGCCGGTAAACCGGGTCGCTCTGGTCGGAGGGCAGCTTGAACCGGCAGGAGCCGAGCGCCATGGCCGGGGTCGCCGCCAGCTTGTCCAGCTCCGAAAACCCGGTCAGGTCGATCGTGTTTTCCCGCAGGACGCCCTCGATGCCGTGGAAGGTGCCGAGGATCCGGTCAACCTTGTCCGAAGCGGACGCGGCGCTGATGACGCCGGCGAGCGTCGCGTTGATCGCGCTGCTGGGTCCGCCCGACTGGCCGACCATCAGGTTTTTCTTTATCATATGAGTAACCATCCCTTTCTGGAAATCATGAAGATATGGATTTGCTGCGATAAAAACATGCAAATGTGCACGGGCAAATGCCCATAAACCAGCAAAACTGCAGCCAGGCTTTCACCAAGCTGCAGTTTTGTATGGATAAACGGAAATTATTCTTTGGTCTGACGGCGAATCTCGCGGAAGATCGCCTCAAAATCGACCTCTTCCTCGTCCTCCGATTCGGTGGAGGCCGCAATCAGGTTCATGTTGTCTTCGTCCACATAGCCGGGCGCCGGTTCCTCCGGTTCTTCCTCGTAGGCGTCGTAAGGCTCGTAGCCGTCGTCACCCTCGTCATAATCATAGTCATAGGCGGGCTGCTGCGGCGCATTGACCGGGATATTCCGCAGCTGCATCCCGTCCTCTTCCTCGGGATAGTCTTCATCCTCGTAATAGGAATCGTCATAATAATCCTGATCATAATAGCCGTCGGCATCATCCTCCGGCAGCGGGCGGCTGCGCTCCTTCTGGACATGCAAAAGAACCGTTATGCCGCAGGCCAGCATCAGAAGTGCGACCGACCAGCTGAGATAAATCTTCCGGCCGTCAGACGTCTGCATCTGCTGGACCAACCGTCCCAGGAGCTTGCTGTGCCGGGTTACACGGCCGATAAAGACGGTTTCGGTGCTGTCGACGACAAAAGACTCGCCGGTCTCTTCCGTCAGCTGATAGAGCGTTCCCTCCGAGGCCATGAGCCTGGCGATCTGAATGACCCGGCTGCCCTTGCTGTCGGTGACATAAAAGGCGACGATATCGTCCGGGTGGAAGGTCACAGGGGAATCCCGGTTGATGACCAGCATCTCACCCCGTTCGACCTCGCCGGTCATCACGTCGGACTGGTAGTAATGCCAGCTTTTCCCGAACAGGTCAAAGGTGCCGCCCTTTAAAGAGCTGAGCGCCAGGAGCGCCGACAAAAGCAGGAGCAGGACAATTAAAATAAGGTTGACAGCCGTGATCAGAATCCGGCCGACCGAAGGTTTTTCTTTGGGCACGAACAAGTTCCCTCTTTTCCTGATGTCGAAAGGAGGCAAAAACCTCCCGATGATTACTGTCAGATAAAGAAAACCCTGATGGTGGGCAAATAAGGCAAAAGCCCGCGGACAGCAAAGGTTTTCAAAGTTATTATACACGATAATCCGCGATAAATCAAGGAATATGTATGTACAAAACAAAAGATTATGCCGGGGTTTATTCGGCAAAAATCCGGGCAGATATACAATATATAGCGGTATAAAAGGCATACAGAAAATATCAGAAAAAAATTTCAAAAAAGGGTTGACAAACGGGGGTGAAACGTGTATAATACATATTGTTCGCGAGACACGAGGCCAGCCTCGGGAGTCAAGCGAAAGCCTTTGATGGGGGTATAGCTCAGCTGGGAGAGCATCTGCCTTACAAGCAGAGGGTCACAGGTTCGAGCCCTGTTGTCCCCACCATATGGCCCGGTAGCTCAGTTGGTTAGAGCGCCAGCCTGTCACGCTGGAGGTCGTGGGTTCGAGCCCCATTCGGGTCGCCATCCCTTTAGGGGAAATGCTCTCTTGTGTTGAGAGCGTCAAGTTTTCGTGAGAAAACTTGAGAATATTTTAAAACCGTTGAGGTTTTAAAATATTGCGTGCCTTTGTAGCTCAGTCGGTAGAGCAGGGGACTGAAAATCCCCGTGTCGTTGGTTCGATTCCGACCGGAGGCACCACCTGCGGATTTAGCTCATCTGGTAGAGCGCCACCTTGCCAAGGTGGAGGTAGCGAGTTCGAGCCTCGTAATCCGCTCCATTTTTTTGGCGTCATAGCCAAGTGGTAAGGCAAGGGACTGCAACTCCCTGACTCCCCAGTTCAAATCTGGGTGACGCCTCCAGGAAAATGACTCGCAGAATTGCGGGTCATTTTCTTTTCCCCTTTTCACAAATCAGCGCGGAAATTTTTCGTATTCGATGCAGGCGAAAAGTTTCCGCGCTTTTTTGTTGGTTTCGAAGAAACCGTTCCACTCATATTATTTTATTGGCCTTTCCGGGAAACGGGCGGTATCTGCCGCCGCGTCCCGGAGGGAGAGAAAGGAGTCAAAATGATCCAAGTCCAAAACCTCAGCAAGACCTTTTATGTAGCCCGGCGGGAAGCCGGTCTGAAGCAGGCGTTCCACGCTTTTTTCCGGCGGGAAAGAGAAGCGGTGCACGCTCTCCATGATATCAGCTTCACCATCGGGGAAGGCGAAATGGTCGGCTATATCGGCCCAAACGGCGCGGGAAAAAGCTCGACCATCAAGGTCATGTCCGGCATCCTAACCCCGGACAGCGGCAGCTGTCTGATCGACGGCCTGACGCCCTGGAAAGACAGAAAAGCCCATGTGCGGCAGATCGGCGTCGTCTTCGGCCAGCGCAGCCAGCTCTGGTGGGACGTGCCGGTCATCGACTCCTTCGAGCTGCTGCGGGATATCTACCGGGTGCCGGAAGACGTCTACCGGAAAAACCTCACCGAGCTGACCGAGATGCTCTCGCTGCAGCAGATCCTCAAAACCCCGACCCGGCAGCTTTCCCTGGGCCAGCGGATGCGCTGCGAGATCGCAGCTTCCCTGCTGCATCAGCCGAAGGTATTATTTTTGGACGAGCCGACCATCGGCCTGGACGCGGCCTCCAAGCTGGCCGTGCGGGATTTTGTGCGGCAGCTAAACCGCGAGCACGGCACCACCGTCATCCTCACCACCCACGATATGCAGGATATCGAGGCCCTGACCAGCCGGATCATCCTGATCGGCAAAGGGCAGATTCTGCTGGACGGCAGCATGGACACCCTAAAACAGGAGCTTTCCCCCATGCGCACCGTCACCGCCGCCTGCCAGGGCGATATAGCCGCGCTGCAGCTGCCGGAAGGCGTGACCCTGGGCGCGGACAATACACAGGGCGAAGGGCTGCGTCATCTGACCTTTTCGGTCGACACCGGCATCACGCCGGTCCCGGCCCTGATCGCTAAACTGTCGGAGCAGGTGAGCCTCTTTGACCTGTCGGTGCAGAGCGTGTCGATGGACGAGCTGGTGCTCTCCCTCTACCGCAAGTACCGGATCTGACGGAGGTGGACACGATGCCCTATTATAAGGAAAGGAGCGGCCTCTGCGCCGCGCTCCGGCAGTACTCCACCCTTTTCCGCATCCGTTTTATCGGCGGCTTGCAGTACCGTGCAGCGGCGCTGGCAGGGCTTTCGACCCAGTTTGTCTGGGGCGGCATGACCATCCTTCTCTTCCGCGCCTTCTACCGCAGCGACCCCTCCTCCTTCCCGATGGATTTCCAGGGCCTGTCCAGCTATATCTGGATGCAGCAGGCCTTTCTGGCGCTGTTCATGCTCTGGTCGATGGAAAACGAGCCGTTTGAGCTGATCCGGAGCGGCAACGTCGCTTATGAGCTTTGCAGGCCGGTGGACCTCTACTGGATGTGGTTTGTCCGCACGGCGGCGACGCGGGTCTCCAAAGCGGTGCTGCGGTGCGTCCCGATTTTACTGCTGGCGGCGTTTTTGCCGGAGCCGTACGGGGTGCGGCTGCCGGACGCGGGAATATTTCTCCTGTTTTTGCTGTCGATGGGGCTGGCGCTGCTGAGCGTTGCGGCGTTCAGTATGCTGGTGTACATATCGACCTTTTATACCCTCGATTCTTCCGGGCTGCGGATGCTGGCGGCGTCTCTGACGGAGTTTTTGTCCGGCGCGATTATCCCGCTGCCCTTTTTCCCGGAGCCGGTGGAAAGGGTGCTTTCCCTTCTGCCCTTTGCCGGGATGGAGAGCACGCCGCTGCAGATATTTGCCGGGACGCTGGCCGGAAAAGACGCGCTGACAGCGATACTGCTGCAGCTGTTCTGGGCCATGGTCATGATCATCGGCGGGAAGCTCTGGATGCAACGGGCACTGTCGCAGGTTGTCGCGCAGGGCGGCTGAAAGGGGTGTACATATGAAACTGTATCTGCATTTTCTCAGCCTGCATCTCCGCAGCGGGATGCAATATAAAAAATCCTTCATTATGGGGATGATCGGCACATTTTTAGTCAGCTTTACGGCCTTTCTCAGCATATATTTCCTGTTTCAGCGGTTCCATTCGGTCGAGGGCTTCAGTTTTTCGCAGGTTCTGCTCTCTTTCAGCGTCGTACTGATGGCGTTTTCGCTGGCGGAGTGCTTTTTCCGGGGGTTCGACGTATTTTCCCAGATGATCGGGAACGGGGAATTTGACCGGGTGCTGGTGCGGCCGTGCAGCCCGGCGTTTCTGGTTCTCTGCTCCAAACTGCGGATCGACCGGGTTTCCCGGCTGGCGCAGGGCATCATCATGCTCATATACGCGATTCCGCGGTGCGGTGTACAGTGGACGGCGGCGAAAGCGGGCGTGCTGATATTGATGATCCTCTGCGGAACAGTGCTGTTCGGCTGCCTGTTTACCTGCGGCGCGTCGATGGCGTTTTTCACGCTGGAAGGGCTGGAGTTTATCAATATCTTTACTGACGGCGCGCGGGAATTCGGCGCCTATCCTTTCGCGGTTTATGGGAAAGGGGTGCTGCGGTTTCTGACGTTTGTGATTCCGCTGGCATGCTTCCAGTACTGGCCGATGCTCTGGCTGATGGGCCAGTCGGAAAACCTGCTGCACGCGCTCTGCCCACTGCTTTCGCTTTGGTTTATTCTGCCGACCTATGGGCTTTGGCGGCTGGGCATAAAAAAGTATCAGTCAACCGGTTCGTAATATAGGCGCAAAAATCCCCTCCCGATTTCTCAGGAGGGGATTTTT
>CAMAJC010000119.1 GCA_945835425.1 uncultured Clostridia bacterium | reverse complement strand
TGTGCTATAATAATAAATACAGATTTAGCCCCACACTTGATCTGACTTTTGTTGAATATGGAGGAATTTCCAATGGCAAACAGAATGATCTTAAACGAAACTTCTTATTTTGGCGCAGGTTCGATCTCCGCGATCGTCGACGAAGCCAAGGCTCGGGCATTTAAAAAGATTTTAGTTGTAACCGACCCCTCCCTGGTCAAATTCGGCGTTTCCGGCAAGGTAACCGCTCTGCTGGATGCGGCAAACATTCCTTATGATATGTACACCGATATCAAGGCAAACCCCACCATTGCCAATATCCAGAACGGCGTCACCAAATTTAAAGAAGCAGGCGCTGACGCGATCGTAGCGATCGGCGGCGGCTCCTCGATGGACACCGCCAAAGGCATCGCCATCATCATCGCCAACCCCGAATACGCGGACGTTGTTTCCCTCGAAGGCGCAGTCGCTACCCCCAACAAGTGCGTACCGATCATCGCCGTTCCCACCACCGCCGGCACCGCAGCGGAAGTTACCATCAACTACGTTGTCACCGACGTGGAAAAGAAACGCAAATTCGTCTGCGTTGACCCGCACGATATCCCCGTTGTCGCCGTCATCGACTCCGAGATGATGAGCTCGATGCCCAAGGGCCTGACCGCTTCCACCGGTATGGACGCACTGACCCACGCAATCGAAGGCTACATCACCAAGGGCGCATGGGAAATGACCGACATGATGCACCTGAAAGCAATCGAGATCATTGCCCGCTCGCTGCGCGGAGCAGTTGAAGGCACCCCCGAAGGCCGCGAAGGCATGGCACTGGGCCAGTACATCGCCGGTATGGGCTTTAGTAACGTAGGTCTGGGCATCGTCCACTCGATGGCACACGCTCTGGGCGCTGTTTATGACACGCCTCACGGTGTTGCCAACGCGATCCTGCTGCCCACCGTCATGAGATACAACGCTCCCGCGACCGGCGAGAAATACCGTGAGATCGCCAGAGCCATGGGCGTTGCAGGCGTTGACGCTATGAGCCAGGAAGAGTACCGCGAAGCTGCCATCAACGCAGTTGCACAGCTCTCCAAGGACGTCGGCATCCCGCAGGACCTCAAGGGCATCGTCAAGGAAGAGGACATCGACTTCCTCGCACAGTCCGCTATGGACGACGCCTGCCGTCCCGGCAACCCCAAGGACCCGACCAAAGAGGATATCATCGCTCTGTACAAGTCCCTGCTGTAATTGTTTCGTTTAAGATAATGACCCAAAAAGCTCCCGCTGGTTTTTCCGGCGGGAGCTTTTTATGCCTATGTACATTTACGTTGGGCTGACCGAAACAGAGTCCTGACCCGGTGACTCCGCCTGCATAAAACATCCCGTGCTTCCCATACTGGAGGGCATGGGATTTTTTATGTAGAAAGGACCGATTGCCATGCCGATCCGCCGTAAAGCGCGCAAAATAAAAAGACGTTTTTCCCGCCGGTTTTTAAAACTCCTGCGCCGGACATCCCGCGTCTTTGCCGTCGTCCTCTCGATTCCGGCGATTGCCCTTCTGGGCGCGGTGCTGTACTTTTCCGTCGCTCTGCCGGACACCTATTATGTCAGCGATGCGCAGGGCTTTTCCCTCTCCCAATACCGGATCATCACGCCAATCCAAAAGGAAGAGGAACCGGCGGCAGTCTCGGTGCTGGTTAGTATGGCGGACGCGGAGAAGGAAGCAAAAAAGCTGGAAAATTCCCTGTCCGGCGACGGGGAAACCACCCGGTTTCAGCTGATGCTGGGCGGCGTGATTCCGGTCAAAACGGTAGTCGTCGTTGAGACAGACGAGCGGTATGTCGTCCCCAGCGGCAGCGTCTTCGGGCTGAAAATGCTGACCAACGGCGCGGTCATTGCGGCGCTTTCTCCCATCGAGACCGCTTCCGGCACCAGCTGTCCGGCAGAGCAGGCAGGGCTGCAGGCCGGCGACATCATCCTCTCCGCAAACGGCGAGCAGGTCGATTCCTATGACACCCTCTCCTCCGTCATCTCGGTCGCCGGGCAAAGCGGGGACAAGGTGCGGATTACCTATTCCCGCGACGGCAAGCAGTCGGAAACGCTGCTCAGCCCGGTACAGGCCCTGACAGGAGAGTGGCTGACCGGCATGTGGGTGCGGGACTCCTCCGCCGGTATCGGGACGATCACCTTTGTTGACCCGGCAAGCGGCTGTTTTGCGGCGCTTGGACACGGGGTCTGCGACGCCGATACAGGGGTGCTCCTGCCGCTGCAGTGGGGTGAAATCTGCGGCGCGACCATCCTCGGCGTGACCAGAGGGACTGCCGGTTCGCCGGGTGAGCTGCAGGGCGCCTTTTTAAACAGTTCTCTTTCCCTGTCCGGGACACTTGGGAAAGACGGAGTTATCAGCTCGGGGACGGTGCTGGAAAATCTCTCCTGCGGCCTGATCGGGCAGGCGAACGGCAGTGGGCTGACCACCTCTGATCAGGAGATGGTGGCCGTCTGTCCGCGGCAGGAGGTACACACCGGCACCGCAAAAATCCTCTCGACCATCGGCGGCACGACCCCGCAGCTGTTTGACGTGGTGATCGAAAAGGTCTCCTATACCGACGGCGCGGACAGCTCCTCCCGAAACATCGTCCTGAAGATCACCGACCCGGTGCTGCTGGCGGCGACCGGCGGCATTGTACAGGGGATGAGCGGCAGCCCGATTATCCAGGACGGTCGGCTCATCGGCGCCGTCACCCATGTTTTCGTCAGCGACCCGTCCAAGGGCTACGGGATTTTTGCAGAGACGATGCTGGAGGCGATGGACGAAACGCTGGAAAAGCAGGAGGCACCGAAAGAAAATATAGGCTGATGGACAAAACCGCCCGGATGCCCTCAGAAATATCTCCAAAACCGCCGGACGCACAAAGCTCCGTTCCCACGAAATCCCCATAGCCAACCTGTGGCGGACATGCTACAATGAGGATGGGCAAAAGCCCAAATACCGGCAGTATCGCCCGCGCATCGGTGAATCATCATGGAACAGCAAAAACACCCTTACCCTTTTTCCAAAAGCCTTCCTATGCTGCTGAGCCTTTCGGCAGCCGGAGGGTGCTGCGCCGGTTACGGCGTCATCTG
Organism: uncultured Clostridia bacterium; assembly: GCA_945835425.1. Lineage (GTDB taxonomy): Bacteria > Bacillota > Clostridia > Oscillospirales > Ruminococcaceae > Faecivivens. The sequence goes on along the minus strand of CAMAJC010000119.1, from coordinate 3,076 downwards.
CTGCGGGCATATTTTCGCCTGCGGCCTTACGGGAAACCTGCTGGGGACCTGGAGGGAGCTGCTGGGCGGCAATCCGACAAACGGCCTTCTGCGTATATTGGGGACGCTCCTGTTTATGACGGGCATCGCCGCTGCCGCCCTGCTGCCGGAAAAGCTGCAGGGAAGCAAAACGCGGCTGCGCTGGGAGCAGCTGAGCCTCATCATCCTCATGTTCAGCCTGACGCTCATCATGCTGGTGCCGGAAGGATGGAATGACCTTCTGCGGGTGGCGCCGGTCTTCTTCTTTGCCGCTGTCCAATACCATTCGTTTACCGATTTTGAGGGCGTCACCGCTTCGACCATCTTTTGTTCCAACAATTTCCGCCAGCTGACCTTAAGCCTTCTGAACTGGAAGCGGAAAGGGCAGCGCTCTGAGCGGCACCGCGCCAAAATCTACGGCCTGATGATCGCCGCTTACAGTGTGGGGATTATCTATGTCTGTTTAGCGGCGGAACCGCTGGGAAAGAAGATGTTTTTGCCCGCTGTCCTTTTGTATCTGCTGCTGTTCCTTCGGATATCAAGGGAAAAGCCATGATATGATTTGCGGTTTTCCGGCCGGATGTTTTTGTGGACAGCCGGGAAGCGGCTATGCTATAATAAATGCAGAGCCTTGAAAGGAGCATTTTATTATGGCAGACGAACTGATTTTATCGCTGATCGATTTTGAGGAAGAGGATCTGGCACAGCTGAAAGTTCTGGCCGGAGAGCGCAAGCTGGTCACAGGGAAGGAACTAAATGGCCGGATTCCGGACGATATCTGGGGAAGCGCCGCCGTGATTCTCGGCAATCCCACCCCGGAGCAGCTGAAAAAATGCAAAAACTTAAAGCTTTTGCAGCTCCAGAGCGCCGGAGCCGATAATTACTGCGCACCCGGCGTCCTGCCGGAGGACGTCACCCTCTGCAACGCCACCGGCAGCTACGGGCTGGCGATCGCCGAGCATATGGTCGGCGTGACGATGATGATGGCGAAAAAGCTGCACCTCTACCGCGACCAGCAGTTTGCGGCTGTCTGGCGCGACCTCGGCCCGGTCATGCCGATCAGCGGCAGCCAGGTGTTGGTCATCGGCCTGGGCGATATCGGGACGGAATACGCCCTGCGGATGTACACCCTCGGCGCGGATATCACCGGCGTCACCCGTACCCCGAAGGAAGGCCCGCCTTTTGTATCAAAAATGGCGGTGACGGCCCAGCTGGACGAGCTGATCCCGAAAGCCGATATCATTGCCCTGGCGCTGCCCGGCGGCAAGGGCACGACCCATATCATCGATGCCCATCGTCTGTCGCTGATGAAACCTACCGCCCTGCTGTTAAACGTCGGCCGCGGCAGTGCCATCGACACCGAAGCGCTGACAAAAGCCCTGGCGGAGGGAAAGCTTGGCGGCGCGGCCCTCGACGTCACCGACCCGGAGCCGCTGCCGGTCAACCATCCGCTCTGGCACGAACCGCGCGCGGTCATCACGCCCCATATCTCCGGCGGTATGCATCTGCGGGATATCTATGAAAAGCTGGCCATCCGCTGCACCCGCAACCTGGCGGCTTATGTCCAGCACCGGCCCTATGAGTCGGTCGTCGACCGGAGCACCGGCTATACGGTTTCCCACTGAGCCACTGAGATAAACAGCAAAAGCGACAGAAAAGAGGGTACTTATGAATATGCAGTTTCAGCCTGAGAATCTGTTTTGGATCCATGAACCGAAAGAATACACCATCGGGGAAAAGATCACGATCAAAACCGAGCCGGTGACCGATTTCTGGCAGCGGACCTATTACGGCTTCCGCAATGACAACGCACCGGCGCTGCTGATGAAAACGAAGGAAAAGTATTTTTCGTTTATCGTCCGGACGGATTTTGACAGCCATCACCGTTTTGACCAGTGCGGCGTCGTGCTGTACCAGAACAGCGACAACTGGATCAAGGCGTCCATCGAATTTGAAAACGCCGAGTACCAGCGGCTGGGGAGCGTCGTCACCAACCTCGGCTATTCCGACTGGGCGACAACGGATATCCCGGCGGAGCAGAAGTTTATGTATTACCGCCTGAGCCGGCGGGAAAGCGATTTCTGCGTCGAAAACTCCCTGGACGGCGTACATTTCAAGCAGATGCGCATCGCCCACCTGTTTGAAGGCGCGGACGAGATTCAGCTGGGCGTATATGCCTGCAGCCCCGAAAACTCGTCCTTCACGGCGGTTTTCTCGGAGATCCGCTTTACCGAGTGCCAGTGGCTGCCGCACCAATAAACGGCAGATTGCTAAGAAGCCTCGTGGACACGTCTCCGAAAAGGCACAAAGTCGAATAAATCAGAGCTTTTCTAAAGGAGCGGAGGAATATGGAAATCCGGTATAAAGAGACAAAGGATTTTACACCGGCAGAGCTGCAGCGGCTGTTTTTGTCGGTTCACTGGGAATCGGGAAGGTACCCGGAAAAATTGGCGCGAGCCATGAAAAACTCCACCCGCGTTATTTCGGCATGGGACGGAGAAAAGCTGGTCGGGCTGGTACGGGCGCTGGACGACGGGGAAACGGCGGCGTTTATCCATTACCTGCTGGTTGACCCGGCGTATCAGAAGGCGCATATCGGTTCCGGTCTGATGAACCGGCTGCTGGCGGCATATGAAGATATGCTTTATGTGAAGATTATGCCGTCTGACCCGAAAACCGTCCCGTTTTATGAAAAATTCGGTTTCCGGCAGTACGACAATTACTGCGCCATGGAGATTAAACGGCTGTGAGAGAAAAAATGCCCCCGGGGTTATCCGGAGGCAGCAGCTTGTAGATAAAGTCTATAAGAATCAAACGTAACAATCATTTGCTTGTAGCGGCGGTCTGCGACCGCCACCGAATTTGTGCAAATTCACGCATTGCTAAATTACTACGCATAAGAAACTAGATGTTTGGCTGATTTCGGTGGCGACCGCAGGTCGCCGCTACAACTACAAATCATCAATAGGTAACTTTTTTGACAGCCTGATGCCCCCGGGTTTATCCGGAGGCATTTTCTGTTTATCCGTTTTCTTCGATGAGGATGCCCTTTTCCCGC
>CAMAJC010000118.1 GCA_945835425.1 uncultured Clostridia bacterium | reverse complement strand
AAATGACCGTGTCTCCCCGCCTGCGGCGGGGGAGACGCAGAAGAAATGTCGGCGCACGGAGCGCCATGCGGATTCATATCATCCATGCGATGGACGGGTTGGAAAGATAACATATCGGCAGGCCGTCCGTTTTTCCCAGCAAGCGGCAAACAGAAAGGAATCATCTTATGGCAGCTCAAAAGAAAAAAGTGACCTTCAAAGGGATGAGCACCGAACAGGTCCTCAAGCAGTACAAACGCACCCGCATCATCGGCTACGCGCTCTACGCGCTGGTGATCTTCTTTGTGCTGATGTCCCTCAATTTCTTCAGTGTAGACCGGCTGACGACGGTGAATCTGGTGCTCTGCATCGGCGTGTCGGCTTTCGCGGTCTATGTCCTGCACAACATCGGCCAGAATATGCTGGCGCGGTATCTGGAGATTCTGCGGAACGACTGCGACCCGTATAAATTTGAGGCGCTGTATTCCCAGGTGGAGACAAAACCGAATAAGCCCAACCCTGTCACCTTCAATATCTGCCGCGCCCTCTTTTATCAGGGCCGGTTCCAGGAGGCGGTCGACCGCTTAAAGGCCATGGGCCGTCCCAAGGAGGATCATTTCCTTTATTTTCAGTATTATAACCTCCTCGCCAGCTGCTACGACGAGCTGGGGGATGTGGAAAAGCTGGTGCTGATTAAGGAAAAGATCGGCAAAAAGGTGCTTGGCATGAAGGACAAGGACAAATATGTCGGCAACGGCCGGCAGCTGCTCATTGTCCTCGACCAGATGCTGACCCAGAAGGAAGGGCGTATCTCCCGCAGCAGGGAACTGTGCGAAGAGATTCTCGACTGCGCGTCCTTCACCCTGTCCCGGATTCAGGCGGCCTGCCGGCTGGCGGCGCTGGAGTATCAGTGCGGCGCAGGCCGTTCGGCCATGGAGCACGCGGCTTATGTCATCGACGACGGCGGCAAAACTTTCTATGTCGACCGCGCAAGGGAAATCTATAAAAAGTGCTGCGGACAGGACTATGTGACCGAACGGGAACAGTTTGAGGCCGATCTCGCAGCCGGTAAATATGACGAAGACAATGCGGAGAGCGAAGAAGCGTGAATGTATTCTATCGCTGTAATATAAATCTATTGCAGCGTTGCTCCTTAGCTTTGTAGCGGCGGTCTTTGACCGCCACCGATATTACAGCGTTTGTGAATGAGTAGTAAAAGGAGTGGGCCTGTCCATGGAAGAAAAAGAGTTAAACCTCGAAGAAATCCGGAAAGATATCGACGCGGTCAACAAGGAGATGCTGCGTCTGCTGATCAAGCGGCTGCAGCTGTGCAGCGACGTCGCGGAATACAAAAAGGCGCGCGGCCTGCCGATTTATGTGCCCGAACGGGAGCAGGCGATCCTGGGCTGGGCAGAAAGTACCGCCGGACCGGGCTTTGCGCCTTATGCACGCCGGTTTTTCGAGCAGGTGATGCAGCTTGGGCGCGACTATGAAAGCGGCGTCATGGGCGGAGCCGAAAGCGGCGCAATCATCGCGACCCGTCCCGACGCGGTGTCGACCGAGCGGATCATTCTGCTGCCGCTGGAAAAAAGCGATCTGGGGCCGGTTTACGCCATGACCTCCAATGAAGTGCTGATGGAGGGCGTCCATATCACACCCCATCAGTCGGAGGAAGAAGCCGCCGCCTTTATCGCAGCGGAGACGAAAGCGCCGAATCTCGCCTATAAGCTGGTGCTCCGGGGCACCGCGCAGTTTGCCGGTATGCTGTCCCTAAAGCCCGACCCCGACCAGCCGGAAAAGGTGCTCATATCGGTGGTGCTGATGGAGAGCTGCTGGAACCAGGGGTATCTGACCGAGCTGCTGCCCGCAGCGGAAAAGCTGGCGAGGGAAAAGCTGTCGGCCGGCTCCATCTGGGCCTACATCCCCGATACCAACCTCTACGCCAGCCGGGCGTTCTTTAAGGCCGGGTATATGGTCAGCAGCGTCCTCTCCCTGCCCGAAATGAGCTTTCAGGTCTGCTGCAAGACGCTGGACGGTGGGCAGTGATGGGAAAGCCCAAATGGATGCGCCACCTCCATACGATCAACCACCACAAATGGCTGGTCATGCGGCACTGCTTTGCGCTGGGGCTGTATAAACAGGGGCTTCTGCACGACCTCTCGAAATATTCTCCGACCGAGTTTCTGCCGGGCGTCAAGTACTTCGACGGCACCAAAAGCCCGCACAACGCCGAACGGCAGGAGCTGGGCTATTCGGCCGCCTGGCTCCACCACAAGGGCCGCAACAAGCACCATATGGAGTATTGGATCGATTACGCCGTCGGGAGCAAAGAGCCGGTCTGCGGGATGAAGATGCCGGTCAGGTATGTGGCCGAGATGTTCTGCGACCGGGTCGCGGCCTGCGAGAACTACCACGGCGCCGATTATCAGGACCGGGATGCCTATGACTATTACATGAAGTCGAAGGATCACTATGTCATCCACCCGGAGACAAAAGCGCTACTGGAACGGCTGCTGATTATGCTCAAGGACGAGGGTCAGGAAAAGACCTTTGCCTATATCCGAAAAGAAGTGCTGCATAATAAGAAATGAATAATGAATAGTGAAGAATGAATAATGAAGAATTAAGGTATCCGGCTGCGCCGGATGGATTAAATATAATATGGCGAAAAAACAGACGGCTCCTTTTGGGGGAACCGTCTGCTTTTTATTTACTGTTTCTTTTTCTGCGGTTTAAAGGCGACAAAGAGGATCGCAGCCACGAGGAGCACCGCCAGGGTCATCCAGCCGATCAGCATCCCGGTGCCCTTCGGCTTAAAGTAATCGTAGTAGCCCTTGAGATAGACGAGGATAATGATAGCCGGAAGGCCGTAACTCATATAGCCGCGGATAAACCCGGGGAGTTTCAGTCCTTTGCCCGCGTTCATCTCCTGCAGGGCGTTGTCCCAGCCCCAGCCGTTTTTCCGGGTGCAGAAGAGGACGAAGACCAGGCTGCCCAGCGGCAGGAGGTTGGAGGAGACAAGGAAGTCCTCCAAATCCATCAGATTGGTGCCTGCGCCCAGCGGATGGATGCCCGAAAGGACGTTGAAGCCCAGGATCGCCGGCATCGAGAGGATAATCATCAGCACGATGTTGAAGACGACCGATTTCTTTCTGCTCCAGCCGCGCAGGTCGATATAATAGGAGATCAGGCTCTCGAATACCGCCACGACGGTCGAGAGCGCCGCGAAGGACATAAAGATAAAGAACAGCGTTCCCCAAATCCGTCCGCCTGCCATATGGTTAAAGACATTGGGCAGAGAAATAAACAGAAGCGATACGCCTGCCGTCGGCTCGACGCCGTAGGTGAAGCAGGCAGGGAGGGTGATGAGCCCTGCCATCAGGGCGACAAAGGTGTCCAGCAGGACGATATTGACCCCTTCGGAAGTCAGCGTATGGTCGCGGTGGAGGTAGCTGCCGAAGATCTCCATGGCGCCGATGCCGATCGAAAGGGTGAAGAAAGCCTGGGACATGGCGGCGTAGATGACGTTGCCCAGCCCGTATTCCATCGCCAGCTTGAAGTTGGGCACCAGATAAAACCGCAGCCCTTCCTCCGCGCCGTCCAGCGTCAGCGAATGAACCGCCAGCACGACGATCAGCACCAGCAGACAGCTCATCATCACCTTGGTGATCCGCTCGATACCGCCCTGCAGGCCGAGAGAGCAGATGCCGAAGGACAAAAGCACCGTCAGGATCATCCAGAAGGTCATCGTGCCGGGAGACTGAATCATCGAGCCGAAAGCGGCGTTTACCCCGTCGCTGTCCAGCCCGGAAAGCTCGCCGGTCGCCGTCCGCCAGGCGTAGTACATCATCCAGCCGCTGACCATCGTGTAAAACATCATCAGCAGGTAGTTGCCCGCCATTCCCATCCATTTCATCTTGTGCCAGTGGGTGCCGGGTGCTTCCAGCTTTTCAAAGCTAGATGCGATGCTGCTCTGGCTGGCCCGGCCGACCGCAAACTCGCAGATCAGAATCGGCAGCCCCAGGATCGCCAGGAAGACCAGATAAATCAGGATAAATGCCGCACCGCCGTACTGCCCGCAGATGTACGGGAATTTGTACACATTCCCCAGGCCGATGGCGCAGCCCGCCGAAACCAGGATGAATCCCAGCCGCGAGCCGAATTTTTCACGTTGTTTCATGCGAAACCTCCGTCCATAGCAGGATAAAAAAAGCGCTGGGCAAAACTCCCAGCGCGCGCCGTGTTTATACTCTATTATAGACAGGTTTCATGGAAAAATCCAGTGTTAGAGTCTACAAACTTTACTTTATGGTTTTGACACTTTGATGTACAAACGCTGTAGTGAGCAAAACTGCTTCATAAAAAGCCTTCCATCAGAGTGGAGTGTTGATAGCTTCGCTTAGAGTGGAGTGTGGAGAGTGAAGAGTGGAGTTATGGTGCGGCGCGGGTCGCGCCGCGATTAAATGACACCGTTCCCGACAAAGACTAAGCTAATGACTGACAACTCCGTCCTTGCATCATTTTCGTGTACAGTAGGCCGTGTGTCCCTCATCCCGCCGGGTTTATATCGCGAACCGATGATAAAGGTATTTCTGCCCGCGTGTTTGCATGTTTATTTCCCGTTCCGTGTACAGATTCCATGCCGAGTATTTCTGCCGGATGGTTTGTGGAATACCGCGGCGGGCTGAGGGCAGCCCGCCCTACCGATTAACAACAGACCGTCCTTGTGATAATATGCATAGGTTTGTATGACGGAAACGGGCGAGGAACAACACCTGGATAATATTGAATAGATAATAATAAAAGGAAACCGGGCGGGCGCAAAACCAATGCACCGACCCGGCTTCCCTGCGTAAGAACGTCATTCAATCATGCGCCGAACCGGCGCATACCTTAATTATTCATTCTTCATTATTCACTATTCATTATTCATTAAATCCATTTACTCTCCGTCGAGGTACTGGATCGCAGCGCCGAGGACCCCTGACCCGGTGTAGATCGAGAGGGTCGCGCCGATGTTGGATTTGTAGTAGTGCTGGAAGCCGGGGAAGGCTTTGGCCAGCTTCTTTTCCAGCTCTGCCCGCAGCTCCGGTGCGGCGCCGCCGTCGGACACCATCAGGTTGAACTTCCGTCCGGGCTGATAGCGTTCCTGCACCAGCTGGATGAGCGACTGGATGACGAGTTTCCGTCCCCGGACCTTGGCGACCGAGGAGAGCTGCCCGTCGGGCGCGAAGGCCAGAATCGGCTTGATCTGCAAAACGCTCCCGGCGATGGCGGTGATTTTCCCAATCCGTCCGCCCTTGCGCAGATATTCCAGCGTGTCCACCGAGAAGAAAACGGTCGTTCCGCGAATCAGCTTTTCGGCTTCCGTGCAGGCCGAGGCAAAGTCCATGCCGTTTTCGATGTATTCGCTCAGCTGCAGGGCGATGGCGCCGGTGCCGATGCTGGAGGTCAGGGTGTCGTAGACCTTGAGGTTCAGCCCCATTTCCGCTGCCATATCCACCGACTGCCGCACGAGGTTATAGGTGCCGGACAGGCCGCTGGACATCATCAGGGCGATCGCGTTTTTGAAACCATCCGCCGCCACCTTCTTCAGAAGTTCCTCCAGGTCGCTGCCCAGCGGCAGGGAAGAACCGGGCATCTCGTTCTGCTGAATCCGGTAGATATCGGCGGGATGGATGTCCACGCCGTCCCGGAAGGTGCCCTCGCTGTAGCGGATCTGCAGCGGAAGGATGTAAATGCCGTACTGCTGCGCCAGTTCAGGCGGGATATCGGCGCAGGAATCGGTGATAACGGCGATGGTGCGGGTTATAGGCTGCTGGCGCTGCCGCGACGGTTTCATATATTATACTCCTTTGGGAAGCTCTGATCGATTCGGCTTTTCTCTTTATCAGAGACACATTCAATCAGAGGCTCCTTCAATTATTTCAATTTGTAATATTTTAACCATTGTATCACAAATAACCGTTTCCTGCAAGGGATTGACTGCTTTGGATGAAAAATTTTACCGGTTGTTCAAAATAGGATGGAAAGGCGGCGATACCAAACAAAAGCCGCAGGCCATGCACATAAACACGACCTGCGGCAAAAGATACAGAGAACAGATAAAAAGGCAGACAGTGGGCGAAGACATTTGCTTTCTGTCGTGCGTGAACGAACCCATTTAATCGTGCGCCGAACCGGCGCACACCTTCACTCCACTCTTCACTCTCCACTCTCCACACTTA
>CAMAJC010000117.1 GCA_945835425.1 uncultured Clostridia bacterium | reverse complement strand
CCTCCATAAATAGATATGTAGGATTTGCCCGTTTTTTCCCATAACAGCGGGCTTCGTGAAAAGCCGTCCCTTGTTTTTCCCTTGTTCCGATAAACTTTTTTTGTCGGAATTTGTCGGAGTTTGTCGGAAAACTGTAACAAATTGTTCCGGATGATGCGGTTTTCCCAGGGAATAATTCTGACGGCAAAAACCCGAAATTTTCCGGAAAATTCATAATATAACTTTGACAAACTGCCCCGGATACCGTATAATAAAAGACAGCCAATACTTTATAGAATGGATGCTGTGCATATGCTTCATATAAAAAAACGAGCGGCTTCCCTGTTGCTGGCAGGCGCCGCGGCCCTGTCGCTTACCTCCTGCGCCATCGGACAAGGGCCGTCCGATATGGACACCTACCGCTACGACGGCTATCTGAACGCTCAGTGGGGCTCGACGCCTGAACAGGTCGCCAATCAGCTCCAGCTGAGCAAATCTCAGTGGGTCCGCATCGAAGACGAGCTGCTGACCGATATGCCCGCGGGCACCTTCGGCTATGAAATCACCCGCACGACTATGCAGTTCGGGCTGTATATGAAAACCGAGCTGTATTTTGCCCAGCAGCTGGAGGGCGTCGGGGATTATATCGGCCTGTACGCTATGAAGATCACCTTCATCGAAGACCCTGAATATTACTCCACCAGCGACCTTTCCTACTGCGACGAGGATTTCAAGCTCAACGGCGATGACGCTATCAAGGAATTTCAGGCTCGGGCGCTCTATAACCGCAACGTCGACTACGGCACTTATTCCGACAAAAACGGCGACTGGGCCACCATCAGCTGGTACTGCGACGCCAATATTGCAAATGTCGATGTCAGCGACGAGACCCGCGCTGCGGCTGAGAATATGCTGCGGCAGCTGGACGGATGCCTGTCGGTGTGGGGCGACCTCTTCTCCTCCGTTTCCGACGACCCGCTCAGCACCGCGACCATTTTCTGCAATAACCCCGACGCGGAATCCTATATCCTCTTCAGCGGCCTTCCGGCAGCAGTTCTCAGCGACGTTAACTAACAAACAAAAAAGACGGTGCAGAAAAATCTGTACCGTCTTTTCATTTGTGCATATATCGCAGCGGGCTGAGGGCAGCCCGCCCTACAGTTTACCTTCCGTATGTTCCAGAAATAAACTGCAAAACCACTCCAATCGAGCGTGATACAATGTCCGAAGACTGTGAGCCTGTCGAACAGTCTCGCCCAGCCCCGTGCGTGCAGCCACGGCCGCGGCGAATCCAGTGCAGGCTGTGCCTGCCCGCGGCGGACAAGAAAATTTTTGAAGCTGTCAATCAGACAGCGCAGCTTCTTTTCAAAAAGCTGGTTACTTCGCGTAGTCGATGGCGCGGCTTTCGCGGGTGAGGTGGACTTTGATGGTGCCGGGGTATTCCAGCTCGTTTTCGACGCGCTTGACGATCTCGCGGGCGATCAGCGGCATATCCTCGTCCTTGACCTGGTCGGGCTTGACGATGATGCGGATTTCGCGGCCTGCCTGGATCGCATAGCATTTCTCTACACCATTGAACGAAGAAGCGATCTCTTCCAGCTTCTCCAGACGCTTGATGTAGTTCTCCAGGTTCTCTCTTCTGGCGCCGGGACGTGCGGCGGAAACTGCGTCGGCAGCCTGAACCAGCGCGGCAATGACCGTCTTGGTCTCGACGTCGCCATGATGGGCTTCGATCGCATGGAGGACGGCGGGTCCTTCCTTGTACTTCCGGCAGACGTCCACGCCGATCTGAACGTGGGAGCCTTCGATCTCATGGTTGAGCGCCTTGCCGATATCGTGCAGCAGGCCTGCGCGCTTGGCCAGAGTCACATCGACGCCCAGCTCAGAGGCCATAATGCCTGCCAGATGGGAAACTTCAATCGAATGATCCAGCACGTTCTGGCCATAAGAAGTGCGGTAGCAGAGTCTTCCCAGCAGCTTCACCAGCTCATGATGCAGCCCATGTACATTGGTCTCCATCATCGCCCGTTCGCCCTCGGCTTTGATCTTTGCCTCGACTTCCCGTTTGGCCTTTTCGACCGTCTCTTCGATGCGCGCCGGATGGATGCGTCCGTCGGCAATCAGCTTTTCCAGAGACAGCCGCGCGACTTCACGCCGCACCGGGTCAAAGCAGGAGAGGGTGATCGCTTCGGGGGTATCGTCAATGATCAGGTCGACGCCGGTCAGCGTTTCCAGTGCCCGGATGTTGCGGCCTTCGCGGCCGATGATGCGGCCTTTCATCTCGTCGCTGGGCAGGTTGACGACCGAAACGGTCGCTTCGCTGACATGGTCGGCGGCACAGCGGGTGATGGCGAGAGAAAGGATGTCTCTGGCCTTTTCCTCGGCCTCGTCCTTGAGCTGCTGCTCAAAGCTCGCGATTTTCAGGGCCTTTTCGTGGGTCAGTTCCCCTTCCAGGCTCTCCAGCAGGTGCTCCTTTGCCTGGGAAACGGTCAGGCCGGAAATACGCTCCAGCTGATCCAGCTGGGATTTCTTGATGGTGTCGGCCTCGGCCAGCTTTTCCTCCGCAGCGGCAAGCCGCGCAGAAATCTGCTCTTCCTTTTTCTCCGCATTCTCCAGCTTCCGGTCGAGAGACTCTTCCTTCTGCTGCATCCGTCTTTCCTGACGGGAGATTTCGCTGCGGCGGTCTTTGATATCCCTATCCGCGTCCGCCCGCAGCTGATGAATTTCTTCACGCGCTTCGACAAGCATTTCCTTTTTACGGGACTCGGCGGTCTTATAAGCGTCGTTGATTACTTTTTTAGCCTGTTCCTCAGCGGAACCGATTTCTGCCTCGGCGGTCTTTTTGCGGTAGCTGATGCCGGCATAAAACAGCGGAATACCCGCCGCAGCCGCTGCTGCGATACCGACGCCGATGCAGAGCAGGACAATTTGCATGGTGTCCATTTTTCTCAAACAACCTCCTTTTCAATAGTTTATGATGGACAAATTCATTACAGAAGGATTCTTTACTGATTTTTGCGGGGAAATACCCCAAACACAACAAAAAAATCCTTCACAGAGAAACTCTGCAAAGGATCACAGACAGCTGGAAATAAAACTGTGCGGTAGGTTCCGGACACAGCTTTCCGTTCTGTTACATTTTTACTGCTATGACAGCAGGAATCCAACGGTCGACACGCCACTCCTCGCCTCATTACATAAGCGGTTCAAAAAAGCCTGCGGCTGCAGGCGGTCACAATGTCAAATCCCGGAAATAATAAAAATAACCTCCGGCCTTCCGATTTATATGATCACTGTTCCATAAAACAGGTAAAACTCTCAGAATTTCTCTATACCATATTTTATAACAAAATGGCAATTCTGTCAAGGACTTTAAAAATCTTTGCTGCAAATCTGTAGAAATCCACAAAATGCGTAAGGCTGCGGCTTTTGTCTCTCGCTATCTGCGCAGGAAAGCGGAAAATCGCACAAAAGGCTGTAAAACAGGAAACTTTGTTTGACAACAAACTTTTCCTTTGCTACAATATAAAGGTGGCTGCATATGCAAAATTCCCGGCGGGCTGAGGGCAGCCCGCCCTACCGTTAAAGACCCCGGCGCGGAGAATCATATGGTAGGGTGGGATGCCCTCATCCCGCCGCGATAACCACCTAAAAATATGTATCAATTTTTGTGATAAACGAAAAATCCATATCGGCGGAAAGGAGGAAGCGCCATGGCGATGAACGGAAACACGCGGGGTATGCGGGACACGCGCGATGCGCGGCAGGCCGTTGTCAATCTCGAAGGGACGGTCAGCGAGGTCGTCTACATGAACCCGGAGACCAGCTTTGCGGTCATTGAAGTCGATACCGGCGAGGAACTTCTGCCGGTGGTCGGAGAACTGTACGGCGTCAGCGAAGGGGAAGAACTGCGGCTGACCGGCAGTTATACCTCCCATCCCAAATTCGGCCGGCAGTTTAAAGCGCTGGCCTTTGAGCGCCGGATGCCTGCGACCGCCGCCGCCATCAAGAAATTCCTTTCCTCCGGTGCGGTAAAAGGAATCGGCGCGGTGCTGGCTTCCCGCATTGTCGACACCTTTGGGGACGACACCATGGCGATTCTGGAGGAAACGCCCGGCCGGCTCACCGAAGTCAAAGGCATCTCTCCCAAAAAGGCCGACGCGATCACCGCCGAACTGAACCAGATGTTTGGGATGCGGGCCGTCATGATGTTCCTCTCGACCTACGGCCTTTCCCCGGCAGAAGGGGTACGGGTCTGGAAAAAGTGGGGGACCATCGCCATCGACATCGTCAAGGACAACCCCTACCTCCTCTGCAGCGAGGATATTGGCACCGAGTTTAAAAAGGCGGACGATATCGCCCTTTCCCTCGGCATTCCGGAAGATTCCGGCAAGCGGCTGTTCGGCGCCGCCTCCCATGTTCTGCGGCACAACCTCCGCAACGGGCACACCTGCCTTGCGCGGCAGACGGTCGTCCAGCTGGTCTCCCAGCTGACCGGCACCGACCCCGACGCGATTGAAACAGATATTGACCAGCGGCTGGAAGATGAGGAACTGTTCTCGGTCCAGCGCAACCGGGAATTTCTGTTCCTCCCGGCCATGTACAATGCCGAGCGGTATATTGCCCTGCGGCTGTCGATGATGCTGCAAAACCGCTTTTTCGTCTCCCGGGACATCGATAAAATGATCGAAGCGGTCGAAACCGAAAAGGGCATCCGGTACGAAGCCTTGCAGAAAGAGGCCATCCGGCAGGCTCTCCAGAAGAGTATGCTGATCCTGACCGGCGGTCCCGGTACCGGCAAGACCACCACCCTCAACGCCATCATCGACCTGCTGGAGCAGGAGGGCATGTCCATCGCCATCGCCGCGCCGACCGGCCGCGCTGCCAAGCGGATCAGCGAGGTCACCGGCCGGGAAGCCAAGACCATCCACCGGCTGCTGGAAGTCGATTTCGGTTCGACAGAGAACCTGACCTTCACCCACAATGAGCAGCATCCCTTAAAGGCCGACGCGGTCGTCATTGACGAGATGTCGATGGTGGACACGGCGCTGTTTGAGTCGCTCCTGCGGGGTTGCCGGATGGGGTGCAAGCTGATTCTGGTCGGCGACTCCGACCAGCTGCCCAGCGTCGGCCCGGGAAATATCCTGCGGGACCTGATCGACTCCGGCTGCGTGCCGACCGTAGAACTCCGGCAGGTCTTCCGGCAGGCCGCCGAAAGCAGGATCGTCACCAACGCCCACCGGATCGTCGCCGGGGAATACCCCGACCTTGCGACCAAAGACAACGACTTTTTCTTCCTGCGCCGCAATAACGCCGGCAGCGTCCTTTCGACCGTCACCGAGCTGGTCAGCAAGCGGCTGCCTGCGTCCTATGGCTATTCGCCGCTGGAGGATATTCAGGTGCTGACCCCGCAGCGGAAGGGCGACCTCGGCGTCTACGCCATCAACGAGAGCCTGCAGCAGGTCCTCAATCCGCCGCAGAAGGGCAAGCGGGAATACAAGAGCACCTTCGCGACCTTCCGGGAAGGGGACAAGGTGCTGCAGACCCGCAACAACTATGACATCGAATGGGAAAAGCCCGGCACCACCGAAAAGGGCATGGGCATCTACAACGGCGACATCGGCATTATCCGCCATATCGACCTGGTCGGCAGCTCGATGGAAATCGACTTCGACGACCGGCGGTGCAGCTATACGCTGGACATGGCAGGGGAACTGGAGCTGGCCTACGCCGTCACGGTGCATAAAAGCCAGGGCAGCGAATATAATGCCGTTGTACTGCCGATTTTCGGCGGGTACGACAAACTGTATTTCCGCAACCTCCTTTACACCGCCGTCACCCGCGCCAAAAAGCTGCTGATTATCGTCGGCAGCGAGAGCCGGGTCTATCAGATGGTCGACAACAACCGCAAAATGCTCCGCTATACCGGCCTGCGCTGGTTTTTACAGCAGGAAGCCGGGTCAAAGCCCGCTGAAACGCCCGATAACGATGCCGAGCAGACGGTTTTAGGTAACGCCGATGAACAGCAATAAATTACGGACGATTACCGGGTTTTTATCCTATTTATTTTTCCCGCCGGTCTGTCCCGATTGTGGAAGAAGTATTGCCCGGAGTGAAGTTTTCTGCCCGGCCTGCAAAGGTAAGCTGGAACGACCCATTCCCGGCGAGGTCTGCGTTCGGTGCGGCAAGAACCCCTGTATCTGCCCGGAACTGCGCCCGGCATTCGACCGGACTTTCCCTGCCGCTTATTACACCGGCAGCATGACCCGCGCGATTCATAACCTCAAGTTTAACCGCCATCCCGGCCA
>CAMAJC010000116.1 GCA_945835425.1 uncultured Clostridia bacterium | reverse complement strand
CACAAATTGCATGGATATTGTAGGGAACGGATTTGTCCGTTCCGCCGATATCACACATCTCCCTGCTACCCATAGATTCAATTCCCCGCCCGTATTCCTGTGGACTGGGACGATTAAAACCAATCCCGCTGTGCAATAGCCGCGTCCCACTCCAGCAATTTGATAAAATCCTCCGGACTGTCCACATCCATCAGTTCATATCCATCCCGGACGGGCAGATTTTTGACAGCTCCGGGATATTTTTTCACGACGAAGCTGCCGCCCTTTCCCTCCGGCAGCCGCAGCAGCTCCGGGAACGTCCATTTCGGGAACAGCACCGGCGAACCGGGTGTTTCCCCGCAGGCTGTCCGCCAGATCGCCTGCTTATCATGCACTGCGCACAACGCCAGGGCCGCCGCCGTTTCCCACCGGAGCAGCGGCTGGTCTCCCGGACAGAAGGCGCAGCCGTCCACCTCACCCGCCATCGTCTCCAATCCCAGCCGCACCGTATCGCTGCGGTAGGGGTACTGGTGCAGAATAACGTCGATTCCCCGTTCCCGGGCAAGGGCCGCTACATCTTCATGCCTGGTCACAACGACCCGGTGGGCAAAAATCCCCTCGGTCGCGTCCAGCATCCTGCCGATCAGCGGCACGCCGTGAAAATCCGCCAGCAGCTTGTTGCCGCCAAACCGCTTCCCCATCCCGGACGCCATAATAACGCAGCCGAGGTTGCCAAAGGGCGCGTCCATATCGACTAAAAACACGTCTTCCCGGCTGCACAGTTCCCGCAAAAAGGGAGTGTCCTGTTTGCGCACGACCGCGATGAGCCTTTTTCTCTCCATCAGCTCCCGGACTGCCTCGCAGTATGCCGGACAGCCGGACTCAAGATACCCGATTTCATCAATGGACACCCATTCGCTGTCACTTGCCGCGCATTGCCGGAGAGCCGGTATACCGAGAGAGAAAAAGCCGTCGGGCAGCAGCCGCATTCTGTTTTCCGCACCGGGGCAAGTCCCGTCGAAAACGCCTACTTTCGCGGTCTCACCGGTTCGGTTATCCCGGAGATACACGGCCTTTCCCGGCTCCGCCCAGGAGGTCAGACCGGGAATGGAACCGGGCAGGAGTTTACGAAAAAGTGTCGTTTTCCCGGACTTTCTGCCTCCGGTCAAGAGCAGGTGCCGCTTATTGTGGCTCTCGTTAAGGCTCCCGTTCAGGCTCCGGAAAGAATTCCAGATACAGTCTGCGGTTAGCCGCCACGCAGGCGTCCCGATAGGCTTCATACCGTCCCAGCCACTCCTTTCCCTGCGGCGTAAGGGTACTGCCGCCGCCGTTTTTTCCGCCGGTCGACCGCTCGGTCAGCGGAAACCCCAGGGCGTTTTCGGCGTTTTTCAAAATCCGCAGCGCTTTGGTATAGGCCATCCCCATGGCGTTTGCGGCGGCGCGGAGAGACCCGGTCTCCTCGACCCCGTGGAGCAGCCTGCAAGGCCCTTCGCCGAAAAACTTCTCCCCGTTTTCGTCCAAAAAGGTGATTTTCGTGACCGCTTTCATGTCATTTTTCCTCCCGCAGCATAATAAGATGGCTTTTCCCGTCCCGGCCGGTGCAGCGCTGCAGGCTGACCGGACCGTAAATGGCGGACAGTTCCCGCTCCATCCGCTCTGCCGGGTCGCTGCCGGGTGAGAGCATCCCCTGCACCTTCCCGTCCGACAAGAGCAGCAGCCGGTCGCAATGATTCAGCGCCAGCATCGGGTCATGGAGGGTCACAAGGCCGCACCGCTCTCCTTCCCGCAGCCACCGGCGCAGCAGTGAGAGCACATGATAGCGGAACCGGAAATCGAGAGCGCTCTCCGGCTCGTCCAGCAGGAGGAGCTTCTCGTCTGCCGCCAGCGTCCGGGCGAGGATGCACAGCTGCCGCTGCCCTTCGCTTAAATGCAGATAATTTTCATTTTCATGTTCACTTAATCCCACCTGTAAAAGCGCTGCCCTCGCTTTTTCTTTCATGGAAGCGTCTGGACGCTCCAACAGCCCCAGCTGCGGATTAAAACCCATCAGCACCACATCCAGCGCCGAAATATCAATCGAAATACCGCTGCGCTGAGGGATATAGCCGGAAAGTCCTGCCAGCTTTTTCGGCGGCAGCCGCTCCAAAGATACGCCGTCCAGCGTGCAGCTGCCCTTATGGGGCAGGATGCCGCAGATCGCCTTTAAAAGGGTTGTTTTGCCGCTGCCGTTGGCGCCGATGATGCCGAGAAGCGTCCCTTCCTCAATATCAAAGGTCACGTTTTCGACGATGGGCCTGTTTCCGTACCCGGCGGTGATGCCCTGCACCGAAAAAAAGCTCATGACGCTCTCCTCCCTCTGATGATCAGGAAAATGAGAAACGGCGCACCCAAAAGGCTTGTGAAAATGCTCACCGGCAGCTCGGACGCGGCGACGCTCCTGGCTAAGATGTCCGCGCCGCAGAGCAGCGCACCGCCTAAAAATCCGCTCAGCAGCATGGTGCTCAGGCGGTTGTTTTTGGTCAGCAGCCGTGCGCCGTGGGGTGCCAGCAGCCCGACAAAGCTGATCAGCCCCGTCATGCTGACGACGCAGGACACCGCCAGCGTCGCCGCCAGCAGGATGATGAGCCGCAGCTTCCCGACGCTTACCCCCAGCATCCGCGCTTCCCCTTCCTCGGCAGAGAGCAAAATCGTCTGGCGGTGGAGCAGAAAGAGCACGACAAGGCAGAGGATGCATAAAACAAGGTTTCCCGGAATCGAATAGATGCTGATGCCGTTTAGACTGCCCATGATCCAGTATTCGATGGAGGCCAGCTCCCTTTCGGGGTCAGCCGTCAGCTTTAGTCCCATCAAAGCGGTCTGGGCGAGGGCATGAACCGCGATACCGGCCAGCACGATCGTGCTGTTTTTCCCCGAGCGGTCGAGCATCGACAGGGCCAGCGCTGCACCTACCGCCAGCAGCGCACCGCCAAAGGCCGATACCGTCACCGCCGCCGTCCCGGACAGGAACAGGATGCCGAATGCTGCGCCGGCGCTTGCTCCGGAGGAGACGCCGATAATGTCTGGGGACGCGAGCGGATTCCGGAACACCGTCTGGTAGACAAACCCGGCAGCACCCAAAGCAAAACCGCCGATGACACCTACGACCGTCCGGCTGGCCCGGAGGGTCCAGAAAACCCGCAGCTGCATCTCATCGCCCGACAAAAGCGCCTGTAAAGACAGCGGGTACTTCCCGACGAATAAACCGGCAACAGCCAGGACTACCATCAGGACTGCCCCGGCTGTTAAAAGATGCTTACTTTTCACTGTAGGTAAAGCCGTAGAAGGTCTCGTAAAACGCATCAATGACGGCGTTTACTTCGCTTTCAGGGCACTCCTCCGGATGCAGAACGCCGGAGAGCCACACAGCGCCCAGAATGCCGCTGGGAACAGGGCTGTCCCAGGCTTCCGCGTCGCCGGGAATCTGATAGACATTGCCATTCACGACCGCGCTGCAGGCCGCGAGGTTTTCATCCGCCAGAACATCCTCGACCGTGTAGTCCGCGTCGGACGCAAGGACGATATAGTCCGGGTCCCAGGTCAGCAGCTGTTCATAGTTCACTTCCGCCCAGTAGGTGTCGGTGATCTCGGCGGCTGCGTTGACGCCGCCTGCCAGACGGATCATGTCCGACTGGTACATCGCGTCGCCTGCGGTGGACAGCAGGCTGGAGTTGCCGGCCAGATAGACGCTGGGGGTCTCCGCGCCTGCCAGGGTCTCGGTCAGCCGCGCTTCCTGCTCGGTGGTGAAGTCAAGGAGCTCCTGTGCCCGCTCTTCCGTGCCGGTAGCGGCGCCGATCAGGGTGATCATTTCATTTAACAGCGCCTGATCCTCGGGGTTGACCAGCAGCACGTCAATGCCCAGCCCTTCCAGCGTCTCGGCGGCGCTCTTCAGCTTCAGCGGCAGGATAACGAGATCCGGCTCCAGCGCTGCGCAGCCCTCGAGGTCAAACTCCTTTGCGGTGCCGACGCTGGGCAGCTCGGCAAGCTCCGGCGCACTCAGTTTATAAATCGCGCGCTTATCGGCTTTCGCTTCCACGCCGACCATCTTTTCGTCCAGGTCCAGCGCGATCAGCAGGCTGGTGGAGATATAGTAGCCGCTGACCAGCTTTTGCGGCTGCTCCTCAATGACCACTTCCCGTCCGGCCTGGTCGGTCACGGTGACGGGGAACTTGCTGACAGGCTCTTTCGCTTCCTCGGAGGAAGCTTCGCTTTCAGCAGCAGCCTCGCTCCCGGAGGACGCTTCACTTTCAGAAGACGCTTCGCTTTCGGCGACAGAGCTTTCGGAAACAGTGGTTTCCGGGACAGAACCGGTGGTTTCGTTTGCGCCGCAGGCCGCCATGGACATGGTCATGGTCAGAGCCAGCAGCAGGGCAAGGTATTTTTTCATAGGTGTAACAAATCCTTTCGATTTTTCAGTCTGTCGAAAAGGTATCTGCTGATGTTTTACAGGTATAGCGGCGGTCTGCGACCCGGCGGCCTGCAACCGCCACCGCATTGGCAGAAAATCATCGTTCTTTCCGATGTAGCGGCGGTCTGCGACCGCCACCAAATCTGTACAAACCCACAGTTAAATCGTTTTACCAGTATCGGTGGCGACCGCCGTAATGTCCGCCCGGACATTGAAGCCGCTACAACACATATAATAAGCAAATACCTTTTTCAACAGTCTGCACGGTTTTTCGTTGTATTTTGGAAAGTACAACGAGATTATAGCAATTTCCCTTTTCAAAGTCAAGTTAGATTGGTATAATAGAATTGGAAAATTCCCGGCTATTTACGTCAGGCCGGAAATGAAAAAGGAGCATTTTATGATTACGATACAAAAATACGTCCGGCCGCAGAGCCTGGAAGAAGCCTACCAGCTGAATCAGAACAGGCGCAGCCGCATTATCGCCGGTATGCTCTGGACCAAGATGAGCAGCGGCGCAGTGAACACGGCCATCGACCTGTGCGACCTGGGCCTTGATACGATTGAGGAGACAGATAAGCAGTTCTCCATCGGCGCGATGGTCACCCTGCGCCAGATCGAGCAGCACGCGGGTTTAAACGCCTATACCGGCGGAAAAGCGGCCGCAGCGGTAAAGGACATCATCGGCGTGCAGTTTCGCAATATCGCGACGGTTGGCGGCAGCATCTGGGGAAGGTTCGGGTTTTCGGATGTATTGACCCTGTTCCTAGCGATGGAGAGCTTCGTGGAGCTGTATAAGGGCGGTATCATTCCCCTTGCGCAGTTTGCGTCGATGCCCTATGACCGCGACCTGCTGGTGCGGCTGATCGTCAAAAAAACGCCCGGTTCCTTTTCCTATCAGGCGATGCGCGCCCAGCGCACCGATTTTCCCGTCCTCACCTGCGCCGTTTCCAGACTGGACGGGCAGTACAGGGCTGCCATCGGCGCACGTCCCGGCAGAGCGATGCTGATTAAAGATGAAGAGGGCCTCCTCACCGGCGGCATAAATGAAGAGAGCGCCAAGGCCTTTGCGGAATATGCAGCAGGAAAAGTCCCGACCGGCAGCAACCTGCGCGGCAGCGCCGCCTACCGCACCCATCTCGCCAAAGTCCTCGTGGAGCGCGGCGCACTGGAACTGGGAGGGAACGCATAATGGAAATAAAACTGAAACTGAACGGAAAAAATATCATGGGTTCCATCGAGCCTGACACTTTGCTGATCGACTTTCTGCGGGAACACGGCTGCTACAGCGTCAAGCGGGGCTGCGAGACCTCCGGCTGCGGGCTGTGTACAGTCCTGATGGACGGGACCCCTGTCCTCTCCTGCTCGGTGCTGGCTGCGCGGGCAGACGGGCACGAGGTTTATACGCTGGAAGGCTTACAGCAGGAAGCGTCCGATTTTGTCGGCTTTATCGCCGATCAGGGCGCCGATCAGTGCGGCTTTTGCAACCCCGGCTTTGTCATGAACACGATCGCCCTGCTGCGGGAAAATCCCGACCCTACCGACGATGAAATCCGGGCGTTTCTGGCGGGGAACCTCTGCCGCTGTTCCGGGTACGAGGGTCAGCTCCGGGGTATCCGCAACTATCTGGACAGCAGAAAAGGGTGAAGGAGGCCGCTATGGAACACAAGGAATATAAATCGATTAACAAACCCGTCCGCAAAAAGGACGCCATGCAGCTGCTTCTGGGCAAACCCGTCTATACCGACGATATCACCGGCAGGGACGCGCTGGTCGTCAAGCTGCTCCGCAGCCCGCACGCCAACGCCATCGTGCAGGAGATCAGCACCGCTGTCGCCAAAAAGGTGCCCGGCATTGTGGATATTTACACCTGGGAGGACGTTCCCGCCACCCGCTTTGCTATCGCGGGCCAGACCTACCCCGAGCCGTCTCCCTATGACCGCCTGATCATCGACCGCCATGTCCGCTTTTCCGGGGACGTTGTGGC
>CAMAJC010000115.1 GCA_945835425.1 uncultured Clostridia bacterium | reverse complement strand
TCATGCGCCGTCTTCGCCGGAGACTACGCATTCGAGTTCGACGATGGTGCCGCGGGCGAGAGAAGTACCGAATTCATATTCCTGCGCGGAAACACGGGCCTTGGCGTTATTGGCAGCGCCGCCGGAGATGCGGACGTTCAAGCCGTAGTTGCCGAGCACCTGGCTGGCCTGTGTCGGGGACATACCGATGACACTGGGCATCGTGACGGTAGAGGTTTCGCTGCCCTCGGTGTAGACAACGATGGTCGAGCCGTTGGGCACACGGGTGTTTTCTCCCGGGAAGACGTCGATGACCTGGGTGCCGCTGCCGATGACATAAGCGTCCAGACCCTGACCTGCCAGCTTGGACTTGACCGAAGCCGCGTCCAGACCGACCAGACCGGAGGGAACCAGCACATCCTGATTTTCCAGCTCCTCATCCGTATACGACGCCGTAACGCCGATATAGGGCAGGATATCCTGCATGACGCTGGAAGCGAGCGGACCGACGACGGTGTTTGCATAGGAACGGTCGCCTGCGGTCGGGCTGTCGATCAGAACCAGCGCCGCGACCTGCGGATCGTCCGCCGGAGCAAATACCAGATAAGAGAAAACGTACATTTCCTCCTGCGTCTTGTCGTTGGTCAGAATCTGCGCCGTACCGGACTTGCCGCCGATGCGGTAGCCCTTAACATAGGCGTTGGTGCCGCCGTTGTTGGAAACGACCTGTTCCAGCGCGTCGCGCATGATCGCGGAGGTCTCTTCCGAGATGACCTGCCGCTTGACCTGGGTGCCGTATTCCTCCACCGTATTGCCGTCCTGGTCGATGACCCGGTCGACAACGCGCGGAACCAGCAGATACCCGCCGTTGATCGCCGCGACCGCCGCCGTCAGCATCTGCAAAGGCGTCATGGTGTTGGACTGTCCGAAGGAGCAGGACGCCAGCGAAATGTTGTTCATCCGGTCGTCGTAATAGATGCCGATGCGTTCCGCAGGCAGGTCGATGCCGGTCTTTTCGGTCAGGCCGTACGCCTGGTAATACTCAAAAAACTTCTTCTGTCCCAGCCCCAGACCGATCTGCATGAAAGCCGGGTTGCAGGAGTTGACCAGCGCCTGGGTAAAGCTCTGCAGGCCGTGGCCGGAATGGTTGTGGCAGTGGATCGGCAGCATCTTGTCGCCGTCCTTAAAGTAGACGACGCCGTCGCAGTAATAGGTCGATTCCAGCGTCGCAGACCCTTCCTCCAGCGCCGAAGAAGCCGTGACGACCTTGAATACCGAGCCGGGCTCGTATGTATCGGTGATGGCTTTGTTCTGCCACTGGGTTTCGCGGGCAGCCTTGGTGGCTTCTGCGCGCTCCTCCTCCGTTTCCATCTCTTCGATTTTCTGGATCGTATAATCATAGAGCAGGGTGTAGGGGTCGTTGCAGTCGTAATTGGGGTAGCTTGCAAGGCCCAGGATACCGCCGTCGTTGCAGTCCATGACGATAATCGCGGCGCCGCCGTCCGGCTGATACTGATCCACGGCGCTCTGCAGTTCTTTCTCGATATACTGCTGGATAACGACGTCGATGGTCGTGACGATCGAGTTGCCGTCCACCGCGTCGAAGGTCTTTTCATAGGTGGTCGGCAGGGCGTCGCCGTAGGAGTCCTTGGCGGTGATGATCCGTCCGTCGGTGCCGGAGAGGACCGAGTTGTACTGAGATTCCAGACCGTACACGCCCTTATTTTCGCCGTTGCAGAAGCCCAGCACACTGGACGCCAGGGTCGAATAGGGGTAATACCGCTTGGTGGAGGTCTCCAGCGAAACGCCGACATACCCCTTTTCATCCAGCATATCATTGAGCTGGTTGACCGTCGCCTTGTCTATCTTGCTGGCGATTTTGCGGTAGTTTTTGGTCGTATAGGTCATCTGCTCGATTACATAGCTGACCTCGACGCCGAGAACACCCGCCAGGTCCTGCGCCATGGTATTGCGGTAGGCTTCGGCGTTGAAATAACGCTTTTCCGGGTCGTCGCTTTCTGCGGCCGCCTTTTCCAGGTTGTCAATACGGCGCTGGATCGCCGCCGGGTCGATGATGACATTCCAGGCGGTGGCGCTCTGGGCCAGGACGTTCATGTTGGTGTCGTAGATGGTGCCGCGGTTGGCCGAAATGGTGGTATCGGACAGCTGCTGTCTGGCGGCGCGGCCTTCCATCTCCTCGCCGCGGACGATCGACCAGTTGAACAGGTTGAACAGCACCCATACCAAAATAATGAGCATGACCGGGCAGACGATAAACACCAGCCGCTGCATCATTGTCATATTGTTTCTGTTGAATCGGGACATAGCGCCTTCCTTTCCGTGCACGCGCAGATATGGACGAACTGAAAAACATCTGTGAAATTTTCCGCAAACCGCCCATATAAGGACAAAAGGTCAAGACTTTAACCATCTCAACCTCCTACATGTATCTATTCAGTTTTATCCGGGGATATGTATCTGCGGCATAGATATGTAAGACCTGAATATCTCTGCCGCAGGTACACATCCTGCCTGACAGTGAAAACTTAAAAGTCGATTCCAATCCCCGCGAAGAAATCGCTGATGATATCGATCAGACTCCGGCTCTTTTCGGTCGTCTGAATCTTGTTGGCCTGCTGAACCTTTAAGTAAGTGACCTGGGAGTTGTCCGGCTTGACCATGCCCAGCTCGTCCAGGGCGATCTCCTCGACTCTGGACAGGGACATCTGTCCGTCCAGCTCCGCTTCCATCCGCACCTTTTCGCTGGTCAGTTCTTCCAGCCGGGCGGTGGTTTCGTTGATCTGGGCGTTGAGCTGCGCGATCTGCACCCTGCCGTAGAGGGATGCGAACACGATCGCCAGGATGACCAGCGCCATCGAAAGGATTTTCGCCGGGTGCGGCAGTTTTTCCCGCCTCGGCAGCCGTTCTATGGACGGAGCGGCAGCCGGGGTTTCAAAGTGCTCAAAATTATACTCTCTCTTGGTCGCGAGATTGCTTTGCATGGGGGTCATTGCTCCTTTAAGATGTCTGCGCAGCGATCAGCCGTTGCGCTCGTGTATTTTTTCCAGAATCCGAAGCTTGGCGCTGGCGCTCCGGTGGTTGACCGCCAGTTCTTCGGGGCTGGGGAGAATCGGTTTGCGGTTGATAAGCTTCGCTGCCGGGGTTCTGCCGCAGACGCAGACCGGAAATTCCGGCGGGCAGACACAGCCTTTAGCCAGCTCGGCGAATTTCTGCTTGACCATCCGGTCTTCCAGCGAATGGAAGGTGATGATGACCAGCCGTCCGCCGGGTGCAAGGCAGTCAAACGCCGCGTCGACACCCTGGGAGAGGGCGTCCAGCTCGGAATTGACGGCGATCCGCAGGGCCTGGAAGGTGCGCTTGCAGGGGTTTTTCTCCCGTCTGGCAGCCGCCGGCATTGAAGATTTGATGATCTCTACCAGCTGCATCGTCGTTTCGACCGGAGCCTTTTCTCTGGCTTTCACGATATTGCGGGCGATATTTCTGGCGTAGCGTTCTTCGCCGTATTCCCATAAGATGCGGGAAATCTCCGCTTCGGAAGACTCCGCAAGCAGCTGCGCAGCAGTCGTCCCCGACTGGGACATCCGCATATCCAGCGGCGCGTCTTCCCGGTAGGAAAAGCCGCGGGCAGGGTTGTCCAGCTGCCAGGAGGAAACGCCGAGGTCGAGCAGCACGCCGTTTACCGGCAGGGCGTTTTCCTGCTGCAATACGGAGGTCATTTCCCTGAAGTTTGTACGGATAACCTTTGCCTGAGAGAAAGGTGCCAGCCGCTCGGAAGCGACCGCCACGGCGTCGGGGTCCTGGTCCAGCGCGAAAAGCCTGCCGTCAGTCAGGCGGCGTGCGATTTCCCGGCTGTGGCCGGCTCCTCCGGCAGTCCCGTCGACATAGGTCCCGGAAGGATCGATATTTAAGCCCTCCAGACACTCCTGGAGCAGTACGCTGTAATGAGAAAATTCCATGCAATACCCTCCAAAGGATGCGGAAGTAGGGCCATCGGCAGGTACTGCCCATAGCTATATAAGTATTATACCTTTTTTTCGTGGATTTTGCAACTGTTTTTTGCCCGTGAGCAGGTCATTTTTCTGTGAAATAAGAAAAATTTTTGCCCGAAACTTTGGCGCAGATGCACAACAAAATCCGGGCAAACGGCAAAATAACCAAACTTTTTCGGGATGCATCCGTTTTTTAAAGAGATTTGTCGGAATCCTCCAGCGCCTTTAAAAAACGCTCGATATCCTTTATGCTTAAATTGGGGATCAGGAAACTCCGCTTGCGCTCGGAACGGAGCCAGACCCGGACGTCGCCGCACTTATTATGCCGCTGGAAGACATTCTGGGTGACCCGCACCTTGGCGATCTTGTCTGCCCGGCAGACGACCGTAAAGACCCGGTAGCCGGAGGTGCAGCGGAAGGTGAAGGTGTCCGGCTGGCCGCCGGTGTTTTTCCGGACGCCGATGCCCGTATGGAAAAAGGACAGCGTCCGCACCATGAGCCACCATACCGCCGGAATCATGACCATAATCCCCAAAAACAGCACCAGATCCCGCAGACTCGGCAGCCAGCGCAGCGCCGTCCGCCAGGTAAATCCGGCAATCAGGCAGGCCAGCAGCGGCGGCCAGACAATCCGCCACAGGGTTTTCAGAGGCGGCCGCCAGTCGTTCCCCACCGGCCGCAGTTCCGGCAGAATCAGGGTCAGGCTCCGTCTGAGGTCGTCCTCGCCGACGGTCGGCAGCAGCACCGACTGCTCATTTTTCCCCTTGCCGTAGCCGGTGCAGTTGATCAGCCCGGCGTAATAGCCGATCAGCCGGGTGGTAAAGCTCTGGCGCAGCTGCAGAAAGTTTACCCGCTCGGCCGACAGCGTGTATTCCCGCACGGTGACGATGCCGCAGCGGACATAGAGCTCTCCTCCCCGTCTGGTCGCCCGGAAGCCCAGATGGCGCACGAGGTTGACGATAAAATCAATCAGCCATCCGCCCAGAATCGTGCAGGCGATAATCGCGGCGATCGGCGGCAGCCAGAAGGCCAGCAGCTGCATCAGCCGGGTCAGCTGGGTGATCAGCCGGTCCTCGGCCTCCTCGCCCAGAATCTTGCCGCTCTGAGAGATGAAGGTGGACAAAAACAGCACACCGGTCAGCGAGTCGGAGGTAATCAGGGACAATATCCCCACATACCAGCCGCTCGGCTCATACCGCCGGACCATGACCTGCTCCTGACGCAGATGGGCAGAAAGGCGGTGCTGGATGCGGAGCGCGTCTTCCCGGCGCAGCAGCAGCTGGATATCCGGCGCGCCGTTATTCCCCGCGTCGGTCTCGACCCGCACCCGCACCGCTTTGACCGGCCGCAGGTACCAGATGTGCTCGATAATGACCGACGAGATATCGCTGTAACGGATCCGCCGCCGCCTTGCGATAAAGATGCCGCTCCGGATATCGACCCAGTCCGCGTCCACCCGGAAACGGACACAGTTCCAGCGCAGCGTGCCGAAAATAATAATCGCCAGCAAAACCAGCACGTCCAGCCATACGCCCTCCAGCCAGGTGTAAAAATCCGACGTAAACAGCGTAAGCGAGCGCAGCAGCGGCAGCAGCAGGAGGATGATGTACCGCGAAAAGGCATAGACGATCGCCAGAGGATGCTGCAGCCGGTAATCCTTACCCTTCATGTTTATCCTCCGGCTTTTGCCGCTCTGCCGGCGTCAGCAGGGTCAGCAGCGCCTCTGCATCCTTCTCTCGCAGCAGCGGCAGCATCATGCTCCCTCCCATGGCCGAAATCATCAGCGTCCGGGTGTGGCAGAGGTAAGAAACCGGCGTGCGCATCTCGGTCACGACCATCACAGCCCGTCGGCTGATCCGCCGGCGCATCCGGTATAAAATCCCGCTTGTGTACTCAATATATTCATCCGTCAGGGTGAATTTGCAGCTCCGCCGCAGAAACGGCAGATAAATGAGAACCGCGCCCAGCGAAAGCGTGATGCCCGCCAGCAAAGTGGTGCGCAGGTCGGAATACGGCTCGCTCACCGCCAGTACCACCAAAAGCGCCAGCGCCCATATCCCTAAAGTCAGGACAGCGCAGAGAATCCCTGCCCAATATGAAATCGTCCCTTTCACGCTATCCCTCCTGTTCTCCTTATAAACAACCGCATAAACAATAAAACGTCCATCCTTTTGCATGCAGCGGCAACCTGCGGTCGCCATCGGCATGAGGAAAAGGGACGAGCATTATCTAAAAATATATACACTTAAAACCGAATCCCAGTTGATACAAAATCGGTGGCGACCACAGGTCGCCGCTACATCAGATAAAAATATATCATGCATAACCGCGAACAATGAAAACACTGCATACAGAGTTTATTTAATTATACCAGAGTCAGACTATACATGCAAGGTGAAAATTGGGGTGGTTTTCGGCGCTGTCCGGACAGACCAGAAAAATTTTCCTGTCATTCATTTAAAACTGCGGCCAAATGTGCTATACTGTTGTAT
>CAMAJC010000114.1 GCA_945835425.1 uncultured Clostridia bacterium | reverse complement strand
AGGCCGTTTCCCTCAGTGAGGGACGCAGCGTCCAGGTTCGGTTTCCCAACCAGCAGAGCACCGTCAAAATGACGGTCGATGAGCTGCGCCGGGATGTGGATGCCGGAAAGTATCTGGTCATACTGGAAGGGGACGTCATCGACGAATACCTGCTGACCACAAGGGTGCAGAGCTGCGAACTGCTGATCGGCACCTATTCGGGGCTGAAAGTTCCCAAGTCGGCGATCCGCTATGAGGAAGGCGTGCCCGGCGTGTACGTCGTTTTGATGGACAAGATGTATTTCCGCACCATCAATATTGTCTATGAGACCGAGGAGTTTGTCATTTCCTCCGCTTCGGAGGAAGAGACGTACCCCTTAAAGCTTTACGATACCGTTATCGTGGAAGGGGTGGGGCTTTATAATCAGAAGGATGTATAGTCTGCCGCCGCAGGAGGCCGACGGGATCCGTGAGCGGATGCGTGAGGTCCGCGCACGGATAACGGAGGCCTGTATCACCAGCGGACGCCCGGAAACGGACGTTTCCCTGATGGCGGTCACCAAGACCGTTTCACCGGAAAAGATCAATATAGCCCTTCAGGAAGGGGCAGACCTGATCGGGGAAAACCGCGTGCAGGAGCTTTGCGAAAAAATTTTGGAGATAAATGCCGCAAAATCGCAAATTCACTTTATTGGGCACTTGCAGACCAACAAAATTCGCGATATAATAAACAGGGTATCCTGCGTACAGTCGGTGGACAGCCTGCATCTGGCAGGTGCGCTGTCGGCTGCGGCGGTAAAGGCGGGAATCAACTTTCCCTGCCTTTTGGAAGTCAATATCGGCATGGAAGAGAGCAAATCCGGGTTTTCGCCGGATGGGGTGCTCGGAGCGGCAGGGGAAATAGCCGCGCTCCCAAACCTGACCCTCCGCGGGCTGATGACGGTGCAGCCGTCCGAGGCTTCCCGGAGCGGAGATGACCGGTATTTTAAACGGATGCAGGAGCTTTACCTCTCCCTGCGGGAGCAGTCACTCCCGAATACCCGGATCGACACCCTGTCGATGGGAATGTCCGGGGATTATGAAACGGCTGTCCGGTGCGGCGCGACGCTTGTGCGGATCGGGCAGGGAATCTTCGGCGCACGGGCCAAAAAAACGGGCACGGTTTAAAGCGCCGGGGAAATAAGCAGATACCGCAACCTTTAGGGCACGTTTACGGCTCGTTTGAGCATAATCAGAAAGGAAGGGTCACATACATGGGATTCATTGATAAAATCAAAGGCTTTATCTACAATAACGACAGCGAATACGACGAGGAGATGGGGGACGGCTACGAGGAAGAAACCAGTTCTTCGTCTTCGTCCGCATCCACCGGGACCAGCGATTTTTACGCTTCTTCCCGCTCTTCTTCGTCCTATTCCAGCCCGCGTACCTCGGACTATACGCCCCGGACCGGCCGCGTCGTCAATATCCAGACCTCCGCACAGCTGCAGGTCATGCTGGTGCAGCCGGAGAGCTTTGACGACTGCAAGCCTATCGCAGACGAACTGAACAGAAAGATCACGGTCGTTTTAAATCTGGAAGGCCGCGCACCGGACCTTTCCCGCCGGGTACTGGACTTCCTCAGCGGCGTCACCTACGCCAACGCCGGCAACATCAAAAAGGTCGCCAAGAATACCTATATGCTGACCCCCAGCAATGTCGACCTCCGCGGCGATCTGATGGACGAGCTGCAAAACAGCGGTTTCATGCCGTAATTTTATGAACACCGATAAGGAAAAGGACTATTTCCTTTCCTCAGTCCGCAACCTGTTTGCCCTGGCGGATAAGCAGTACTGCCCGAAGTTTTCGGCTTTTTTAAGCGAGGAGGAACAGGCCCTGGCCAAACCTCTGGCGGAAAAGCAGGCCCGCATCACCGGGATGCAGATTCTTTTCTGGGGCGGTTACGAGGGCGCTGTGCGGGTCATGCTGGGCGTATTCCCGGAAGGATATGAACCGTCGGGAGAGCTTTTTCCGATCGTTGGGTATACGGCGCGCTGCCGGGAGTCGGATAAGCTGGAGCATCGGGCGCTCCTTGGCTCCCTGATGGGACAGCAGATCCGCAGGGAAATGCTGGGCGACCTGATCCCCGGGACCGGGAAGGCAGTTATTTTCGCCGATGAACGAATCGAAAAGGTGCTGGCCACCCAGGTCGACCGGATCGGCTCGGTCGGCGTGACAATGGAAAAGGGCTTTGCGCCCATCGAGGCGTCCCAGCGTTTTCAGGAAATCCGGGCGACCCTTGCGTCCCCGCGGCTGGACGCGGCGGTGGCGATGTTGGCCGGAACCGGCCGGGAAAAGGCTGCGATGCTGATTTCCCAGGGCTTGGTAAGCGTCGGGCACATCGAGGAAAAGCGGGTCGACCGGCGTCTCCAGCAAGGGGATGTCGTCATTATCCGGCATACCGGGAAATTCCGGCTGCGGGAAATCGGCGGCCTGACCAAAAAAGGGCGGACCGTCGTCCTGTTTGACAAGTATATTTGAGATCTTTTTTGGTTCTGCTCAGAGCCTCGCGCCGGGCAGAAAGAATATAAACCGCTTAAACGGTGAACAAGGGGCAGCGCCTGCGGGAGGTGGCCTTTGTTCACCATTCAAGAGAGAAAGAGGGACGCGAAAAAGATGAGCAAGGAAATTAAATTTGAAAAGGCAGCTTTCGGTTACCGTCCGGAGGACGTCGACCGCTATATTGCCGAGACCGAGAAGAAGCTGGCTGCGGCGAAGTCGGAAAAGGCCGAGCTGCTGGGCAAAATGAAGATCCTGGCTGACAAGATCACCGAGTACCGCAGCGACGAAAGCAACATCAAAGAGGCAATGCTCGGCGCGCAGCGGCTGAAGACCAACATCGAAAACGAGGCCAAATCCAAGGCCGATTCGACGGTCGCCGAGGCGCAGGAATACGCCGACAAGCTGATCGCCGATGCGCAGGCACGTGCGGGTCAGCTGATTACCGAGGCGCAGGAGCGCTCGAACAAGATGCTCGCCGACGCCCAGGCTGCTGCCGACGCGAAGGTCAACGGCGTCGCTTCGCAGGTTGAGCGGGAAAGAGAGACCCTCGCGCAGCTGCAGAAGGAAGTCTCCGGCTTCAAAAACCGCCTGATCACCCTCTACCGCGAGCATTTAAATCTGATCACCAACCTGCCCGAGAAGGCGGAGAAGGCGCCGGCTCCCAAGCCCGCAGCACCTGCACCCGCTCCGGCTCCCAAAGCCGCTCCCAAGGCTGCACAGCCTGCCGCAGCTGAACCGCAGGAAGAGGAATATGAGTTCAACAGCGGTGCATTTAAAGAAAAATTCGGAGAGGTCAAGCTGGACTGATCTCTGAAACGGTGCGTGGCTTCGGGTCGGGAAACCCGACCCCTACAATGGGAATATGTACATGGTTTACGGGTCGGGAAATCTGAATCCGACATTTGGGTTATGTATACAGTCTGCGGGCCGGGAAACCCGACCACTACAGCCGGAATGCGTACATGGCCCACGGATTGGAAACCGGACTCTGCAACCAGAATATGTATGCACATATGCGCCGCATAGCATGTAGGGGATGGGTTTCCCATCCCGTTGTCTCTGCATGACGGAATCTGCAGCCGCGCACAAGCGTATAAACCAAAAGTGAAAGGAATGGAACAGAAGATGGCAAACGCCCAGGATTATAATAAAACCCTGAACCTGCCCAAGACCGACTTTGATATGCGTGCGGGTCTCCCGAAAAAGGAGCCCACCTTTATCAAGCATTGGAACGCAGTGGATCTGTACGAAAATATGCTGAAACGTAACGAGGGAAAACCGCAGTATATTCTGCACGACGGCCCTCCTTATGCCAACGGCGATATCCATATGGGCACTGCCCTGAACAAGGTCCTCAAGGACATGATCGTCAAATACAAGAGCATGTCCGGCTTCCAGGCCCCCTATGTCCCCGGCTGGGACACCCACGGCCTGCCAACCGAGCTGAAGGCCCTGAAAAAGATCGGCGTCGATAAAAACGGCGTCCCGGTCCCCAAGCTGAGAGAGATCTGCCGCGAGTTCGCCATGAGCTATGTCGATATCCAGAAGGAAGAGTTCATCCGTCTGGGCGTCACCGGCGACTTCAAAGACCCCTATATCACGTTAAAGCCTGAGTTTGAGGCAGAGCAGATCCGCGTATTCGGCAAGATGGCGGAAAAAGGCATGATCTACCGCGGCCTGAAACCGGTTTACTGGTGCCCGGAATGCGGTACTGCGCTGGCAGAAGCCGAGATCGAATATAACGAAGACCCCTGTACTTCCATCTTCGTCAAGTTCAAGGTTACCGATGACAAGGGCTTCTTTGCGACCCTCGGCGTCGATGCAGAGAAGGTCTCCTTCGTTATCTGGACCACCACGACCTGGACCATTCCCGGCAACCTTGCAATTTCTCTGAATCCCGATTTTGAATATACCCTTGTCCATGTGGGCGACGAGTATTACGTCATGGCGGCCGAACTGGCGCCCTCCGTTATGGAGAAGGCTGGTATCACCGATTATGAGCTGGTCGGCAGCTTCACCGGCCTCGACTGCGAATACATGAAGACACGCCATCCCCTCTATGACCGCGTTTCGCTGGTCATCGTCGGCGACCATGTCACCTTGGATTCCGGTACCGGCTGCGTTCATACCGCTCCCGGCTTCGGCGCGGACGACTTTATCGTCTGCCAGAAGTACCCCGAAGTCCCGATGATCGTCCCGGTCGACGCAGAGGGCAGACAGACCGCCGAGACCGGCCCTTATGCCGGCATGAAGACGGCCGAGTCCAACGGCCCGATCCTTGAGGACCTGCGCAAGTGCGGCGCACTGCTCGCCACCGAAGAGATCGTCCACCAGTACCCCCACTGCTGGCGCTGCAAAGAGCCGGTCATGTTCCGCGCGACGGAACAGTGGTTCTGCTCGGTCGACGCCATCAAGGAAGACGCTGTCAAGGCGATCGAAGACGTAGAGTGGATCCCCCAGTGGGGTCAGGACCGCATCACCTCGATGGTTCGCGACCGCAACGACTGGTGCATCTCCCGTCAGAGAAGATGGGGTGTTCCGATTCCTGTCCTGTACTGCGAAGACTGCGGCAAGGCAATCGTCAACGAGACTTCCATCGAAGCGATTGCGCAGATGTTTGAAAAGGAAGGTTCCGATTCCTGGTACCTCCATACCCCCGATTACTTCCTGCCGGAAGGCTTTAGCTGCCCGGACTGCGGCTGCAAGACCTTCAAACAGGAACAGGATATCCTGGACGTCTGGTTCGACTCCGGCACATCCCACTTCAGCGTTCTGAAGCGGAAAGGCCTCCGCTGGCCCGCTGACCTCTATCTGGAGGGCGCAGACCAGTACAGAGGCTGGTTCCAGTCTTCGCTGCTGACCTCTGTTGCCTGCGGCCTGCCCGCGCCTTACAAGGCTGTCTGCACCCACGGCTGGGTCGTCGACGGCGAAGGACGGCAGATGCACAAATCCGCCGGCAACGCGATCTCTCCCTCTGAGGTCATCGACCAGTACGGCGCGGACATCTTCCGCCTGTGGGTCGCTTCCTCCGACTACCATTCGGATATCCGCGTCTCGAACGAGATCATCAAGCAGCTGGCGGAAGCTTACCGCAAGATCCGCAACACCGCCCGCTATATCCTCGGTAACCTGAGCGGCTTCAACCCCGACACCGATCGCGTTTCTCCTAAGCAGCTCACTGAGCTGGATAAATGGGCATATTCCCGTCTGGACGCGGTCATCAGAGAGGTGAAGGCCGGTTACGATGCATTCGATTTCCATGTCGCGTTCCATGCAGTCCTCAATTTCTGCACCGTCGATATGTCCTCCTTCTATCTGGACATCATCAAGGACCGCCTCTACTGTGAAGGCGCCGACAGCGAGCTGCGCCGGGCTGCCCAGACCACGATCTATGATATCCTGACCGCAGTCGTCCGCCTGATCGCGCCGATCCTCGTCTTTACCTCCGAGGAAATTTGGCAGCATATGCCCGCATCCGCTTCTCTGGACAAGGGCAGTGTATTCTATAACGATATGCCCGAAGAAAGCGGCATCACCGTCGCCGACCCGGCCAAGTGGGAGACGCTGGAAAAGGTTCGCAGCGATGTTCAGAAGGCGATGGAGCAGAAACGCGCCGCCAAGGTCTTCGGCAAGTCCCTCGAAGCCAAAGTCACCCTGTACTGCGACGGCGAGCTGTATGACACCCTCACTTCGATGGAGGAGCAGCTGCCCGACGTATTCATCGCTTCTCAGGTCGCGGTCGTCAAAGGCGAAGGCGGCGAAGCTTCCGGCGAGGTCGAGGGCCTCTCGGTCACTGCAGAGCGCGCCGAGGGCGGCAAGTGCGAACGCTGCTGGAAGGTACTGCCCACGGTCGGCTCTGATGCTGAGCATCCGACCCTCTGCCCCAGATGCGCAGCGGCAGTTAAGAATATCAAATGAAGAATGAATAATTGATAATGAATAATGAATAATTAAGGAAGTTTTGCTTCGCAAAACAAATTTAAATCATAGGTTTTCGCAGAAAACCAACCATAATTCTTCATTTTTCATT
>CAMAJC010000113.1 GCA_945835425.1 uncultured Clostridia bacterium | reverse complement strand
ACAAGGTCGCGGCGGTCAACCAGCTTTCCCGCGAGATTGCGCAGGGCCGCCATACGGTATTTGAAGCGCGGGCGGAGCTGGACAGAATCCGGCAGATGCCGCCGAAGAAAAAGAGCTGGCAGATTCTCGCGTCGGGACTGGGCAGCGGCGCCTTCTGCTGCCTGTTCGGCGGAACGGCGCCGGATATTCTGGTGGCGTTTATCGTGGGGCTGCTGTTATATCTGGTGCTGCTGTTTCCCTTGAACCGGCCGATGTCCAAGATCGTTTTGAACATCCTCTGCGGCGGCTTTGTGGCGGGATGTTCGGTGCTGCTGTGGCGGCTGGGACTGGGGGTAAACCTCGATACGATTATCGGCGGTTCGATTATCCCGCTGATCCCCGGGCTGGCGTTCGTCACCGGCATCCGCGATTTGGGCAACGCCGACTATATTTCCGGCATGGTGCGGCTGCTGGACGCGCTGCTGGTCATCTTTTCGGCGGCGCTGGGGGTCGGGGTCATGATATCGATGATTCATTTCTTTACGGGAGGCATGCTGCTGCCATGAGTATAGGGGCTTTACTGAAAGAATGTCTGGCGGCGTTTATCGGGACGGTGGCCTTTGCGCTTTTGTTCAGTGCGCCGCGGAAATATTACGCCTGGTGCGGCTTTATCGGCATGGCAGGCTGGGTCTGCTTCCGGCTGCTCCAGCAGCCGACCGGACGGATGGCGTCGGTATTTCTGGCGTCGGTGCTGGTGGTGTTTTTGTCGCGGATGTGCGCGGTGTGGGAGAGCTGCCCGGTGACGATTTTTATGGTCGCAGGGCTGTTTCCGCTGGTGCCGGGCGCCGGGATTTACTGGACGGTCTATGAGCTGGTCATGAAAAACGCCTCCGAGGCAATTTCCCGCGGGTTTGTCGCCCTGCAGGACGCGGTCGCAATCGTGCTCGGCATTATCGCCGTTTTCGAGCTGCCGCAAAGGCTTTTTTCCATCGCCAGACGGCCGGGAAAGAAGATAGAGTGAAAAAGCTATCCCTGGGAGACCGGGGATAGCTTTTTGTCACCGTTTATTCAGTTTATGTAAAATCAGGCAGGTGCAGGTGACAATCACCACGCAGACAAGCGTCACTGCGGCATGGACAATCGCATACGGTTCTTTCCAGCGATGGATGAAAACGCAGGTGTCCAGGAAACGCAGCACATGGGTCGAGAGGATAACGGTCAGGATGATTGCCAACAGATAATAATAGATTTTTTTCATTGCAGTTCCTTTCTCCGATAATGGCAAATACTATTTGCAGGTATACGCCTTATGAACTGTCTGATTGTCCGTCTGGAAATATTCGCCGCCTGACCAGACCTCCCAGGAAAACTGTACCGATGCGGTGGAACGGTCACCGGGGCTGCCGTCTGCAACGGCAATGTCTTGCACGACAATATAGTGCCCGTCCTCATGATAATAATCCCGGCAAAGCTCCCGTCCGTTTTCCAGCTGATAGACGGATTGGGATGCGGCGGGGAAATTGGCGCTGGCGGTTCTTTCGTCGTTTAGACCGGCTGTATAGGCATCATACGCCGAAAGAGCAGCGCCGGCATAGGGAATGGCGGCTGAAAGAGCGAACCGGGACCAGCCTTTCAGAATCTTCCAGGAAGTGAGATCTCCGGAAAACTCACGCGTGTTATCGGCGGAAAGCTGCTGGATAAGGACAGCGCTCTCACCGGCGTCGGTTTGAATCGCAACGTCTCGGTAGCGGATAGCGCTGTTCCGCTCGGTGTGGGGGACACCGTTGATTGTCATCCGCTCCCGGACGGAGAAAACCGACTGCCAGGCCGTATTGGCGTCCGATACCCTGTCCGTCACTGAAACAGTTCCATAGGGGATTGACCAGTATTCATAGACATCTGTGCCGACTGTCTGCCGTAGATGATAGACATAAGGGCCGGTCCAGGTGGTAAATATTCCGTCTTCCGCGCGGATGCCCATAAAGGAGAGCATCTCTTCATCAGCAGGCAGGGCCTCCAGCGATATGCTGGTTATTCCTTTGGATTGCCAACGGTTGTTTAAAAAAATCGGCGTCAGGCAGATATAGAAAACAGTCAGCAGGAGAAGAAAAACAGCGGCAATACGTTTCCGCATAGTGCCCTCCTTTTTGTAGCATACAGGGACGTTTTTCTTTCATTTTACTATGGCGCTTTGGGAAAGTCAATAAAACTGATGGAAATGCAATTTATCTGCAACTTTTCCCGTCGCCGCCGCGTCTTACTATAGACGGACGGAAGGAGGAGGTAAATGAAATCCGCAAAGCTGCAGCAAGAGGTCGAGGCGCAGATTTTAGCGTCCTATGAACAGTTATATCGTTTGGCCTTCACCTATGTCAAAAACCCGGACGACGCCATGGACATCGTCCAGGAAAGCGTATACAAGGCGATTGCAAATGCCGCCGAGGTACGCCGCGTCGATACAATCAAGGGCTGGCTCTGCCGTATCACGGTCAACACGGCGCTGGATTTTCTGCGCAGACGTGCGCGGGAAGTCCCGGCGGAACAGCTCCCCGAAGAGGGTCGGGAGGATACCTATCAGGACACCGATGTACTCCGGTCGCTGGACATTCTCGACAAACGGGAGCGTATGGTCATCGTCCTGCGGTTTTTTGAGGACATGAAACTGCAGGATATCGCCGGGATTACCGGAGAGAACCTGAACACGGTGAAAGCGCTGCTGTACCGCAGCCTGAAAAAACTGAAAATCCACCTTACGGAAGGAGAGTCCCTCGAATGAAAGAAAATACCCCCGATAGAGTCAAGCTGATGAAACAGGAGTATGAACAGATTCCTGTTCCGGACGAGCTTTCGTTTCGCGTGCGCGCTGCCATTGCGCGGGCGAAAAGGGAAAAAAAGGAGAAATATGTGATGAGAATCCGTAAAGCCGCAAAAACCCTGGGCGCTACGGCTGCCGCTTTCATGCTGACAGTCGTCGCCCTGGCCAATTCCAGTCAGAATATCGCACAGGCCATGGAGCAACTGCCGGTCCTGGGCGCGATTACCAAGGTCGTGACCTTCCGCACCTATGAGGACGAGCGGGGCAATGTTTCCGCTCATGTGGATGTGCCGCAGATCGAGGGCGGCGACGAGGTGCGCGCGGTCAACGACGCTATCGAAGCCTACACCGACACCATCATCGCCCGGTACGAGGCCGACGCGGCCATCATGGGCGACGAGGGCCACTATGACTTAAACGTCTCCCACACCGTCGTCACCGACAACGAGCGTCTCTTCGCCATCCGTTTTGACGAGACGCTGGTCATGAACAGCGGCAATGAGTCGGTCATGATCTACAATGTCGATAAATCCACCGGCAGCATCCTGACCCTTGCCGACCTCTTCCTGCCGGACAGCGATTATATTGCCGTCCTGACGGAGAATATTAAAGAGCAGATGCAGGCCCGTATGGACGCGGACGAGAATGTCCATTACTGGCTCCATGACGAGATTGAGGCTATGAACTTTAAGGAGCTGTCTCCCGACGTGGCTTTTTATGTCAATGCAGAGGGCGAACTGGTCATCGTCTTTAACGAGGGCGACGTCGCGCCGATGTATATGGGCGTGGTCGAGTTCGCAATCCCGGCGGAAGTCACCGCGGCTATCGCACAGCCCGGACTGCTCAAATAATCTGCGCATGAAAATACCGCTGCTTTCAGATTTGAAGGCAGCGGTGTTTTTCTGATTCCGAAGGCAGCGGTCAGGGTGTGGGGAAAGTCGGAAGTAAGCCCTCTCAGTCAGCCTAACGGCAGTTTTCCGCAGGAAAACGCAGCTCGTCCCCAAAGGGGTAAAGAGCCTCGCCGCTTAGCAGCGGCTGGCAAAGTCGGGTAGCTTAACCAATTTCAATCACCATACAGCATTTCTTAAGGTTGCCAAGGCCTCTCTCTCTGGGAGAGGTGGCCGTAGGCCGGAGAGGGAGAGCAAAGCCATCAAATAAGTGCTCCTTTTAAATGAACGTGTTCATTTATATTATATAAAGCCGCTTCTCCCTTGTCAATCCTTTTGACCGGGAATACCCGCCAATTTCCGCGCCGCTGTTTTGACATTCCACCAAGCGTAGACCCGCTGCGTGAGCAGAAAAGATTGCGTTTTGCGGAGCAGTTTGCTAAAATAAAAGCAGTGACAGAGAAAGGATGAGCATGATGGACAATATTGCCTTTGGAAAATTCGTGGCGGATCTGCGGACGGAGAAGGGAATGACCCAGGCGGAGCTGGCAGAGCAGCTTCATGTGACCAATAAGGCGGTCAGCAAGTGGGAAACGGGGAAAGGGTTCCCGGATATCCAGCTGCTGGAACCGCTGGCCGAGGCGCTGGGTGTGAGCGTTATGGAACTAATGCGTTGCGAGCGGCAGACCGAACCGCTGGACGAACGGCAGACCGGAGAAACCGTTATCTCGGCTATGCAGGACTGCGCCGGAAGGACAAGCACCCGGATCTTCCGGGTACTGAAATGGGTATGTCTGCTTGCAGGTGTTGTCTGCGGGTTTGTGGGCTGGTGTTTACCGGCGCTGATTTTGCAGTGGTCGCTGGGCAGAGTGACGTCCATGGAAGCCGGGAGCATCGGCATCATCGGCGGTGCGGACGGTCCGACGGCAATTTTTGTCAGCAGCGAAGGCAGGAGCTTCTGGTGGCTGCTGCCGGTTATCCTGCTGATACTGGCGGTGGTGTTCTGGTTTCTCCAGAGACGGAGCAAAAAGTAATTATAGAATTACAGCCTGGACGGACGGGAAACCGCCCGTTTTTCCTTTGTCAGGGACATTTCCGCCGCTCCTTCCGGGCAGCATAAATATAAAGAACAACCGACAGCGCCGCCGTAATCATCTCGGAGACCGGGTAAGCCAGCCATACGCCGGTCATGCCCAGCAGCGCTGCCATCAGGAAAGTCACCGGCAGTATCACCGCAAATCCCCGGCAGACGGAGATCAAAAAGGCCGGGACAGGCCGCTCGACCGCGCTGAAATAAGCGGCAGTCACCATCCCAACGGCGACCATCGGGAATGCCGTGAAGTAAAGCCGCAGCCCGTCTATGGCGATCTGCTGCAGCACCGGGTCGCTGTCCCGGTTGAAGACGGCGGCGACCGGCGAAGCGAAAAGATAAGTCAAAATATAAATAACCATAGAGATCACCAGGGCCGTCCCCAGGGACATCCGGTAGAGTTTCCGCAGGTCTTTTTCCTGTCCGCGGCCGTAAGCGCTGCTCAAAAGCGGCTGGGCGCCGGAGATAATGCCGGAAAAGATCGCGGTCACGACCAGGGCGATATTGGCGACGACGCCGTAAGCCGCGACGCCGGTGTTGCCTGCCAGCGAAAGGATGATGGCGTTGAAGGCGATCATGACGATGCCGGAGGAAAGGTCGCTGATCAGGGAGGAGACGCCCAAAGCGCAGATATCCCCGACAGCCCGGAGACGGGGCAGCACTGCCCGCAGCCGGAAGGTGTGTTTGCGCCGGATAAACCGCACCGACTGCACCAGCAATCCGATCACCGCTGCCGTTCCCGTCGCCAGCACCGCGCCGAACATCCCCATCTGCAGCGGGAAGATGAAAATCCAGTCGAGGATGATATTGCTGATGCTTGCGCTCAGCATTGCCGCCATCGCAAGGCCGGGAGCGCCGTCGTTGCGGTTGAAGGCCAGCAGGACGTTGTTTATGATAAACGCCGGTGCAAAAAGCAGGTCGACCCGCAGATAAACGGCGGTCATCGACAGCACCTCGCCTCTGCCGCCCAGCAGATAACCGAGCTTCTCCGGCAAAGTAAAGCCCATCAGCACAAAGACCGCCGCCATCCATACGGCAAACTGCACCGAGCGGGTAAAGATGATATCCGCCTTTTCGCGCTCTCCCTGGCTGCGCAGGATCGTATACCGGGTCGCGCCGCCGAACCCGATCATCAGGCTGACGCCGCTCATAAAGCTGTAGATGGGTATTGCCAGGTTCAGGGCGGTCAGGCCGTCGGCGCCGACGCCCTGGGAGATGAAAAAGGTGTCCGCGAGGATATAACAGGACAGCCCGATCATGCCCAGGATATTCTGGGAGACATAGCGGGCAAAATCTTTTTGGAGAGAATGGGTCATGGGAGCCTTCCTTTCGCAGCAAATAAGGGTCAGTCCGGGGTGAAATAAAAAAGCGTCCCAAGAACGGTACCTACTGATGGCCTAAAGGTACGGTTCTTTGGAACGCTGTATGTACGGTATGTACACATGCGCCTGCCCTACCCGGCGGCAGAGCAGAAATGTTTTTCTTATTTTAGCATAAGCGGCAGGTAATGTCAATACAGGCGCCGCCAAACCGGACGATTTCTAAAAAATGAACTTATTTCCGGAAAGGGCTTTTCAAACGGGACAAAACGTGATAAAATAAATGGTGAAATATCTTTATATTTATAAATCCGACTTTTTCTGCGGCTGTCCTGCCACACGGCAGAAGGCCTCCGGAAAAGCATCGGACAGGAAAAGCAGACCCTCTTGATATTTATATTTACTTATAGTATCAAAAATTTGGATTTCTGTTTTCGGGGTGATCATCCATAACGGGATAAAATGCGGGCAATATTGCCGTTTTTGGCGGTAAATTCGGCCTGAATCGCTGCAAATGCCCAAAAT
>CAMAJC010000112.1 GCA_945835425.1 uncultured Clostridia bacterium | reverse complement strand
CGGGCGTTTATGTCGATGGGCAGCTGCTGGAAACGAGCCGCCTGATTCTGGCGGTCGGCCATTCTTCCCGGGATACCTTCCGGATGCTGCGGGAGAGCGGCGTCCCGATGGAACCGAAGCCTTTTTCGGTCGGCGTCCGGATTGAACATCTGCAGTCGGCAATTGATCAGGGCCTTTACGGCAAAATGGCCGGGCATCCGTCCCTGCCGCCGGGTGAGTACCAGCTTTCCCACCGGGAAAACGGCCGGGCGGTCTACACCTTCTGCATGTGTCCCGGCGGACTGGTCGTTCCGGCGGCGTCGGAGCCGGGACAGGTCGTCACCAACGGCATGAGCGAATACCGCCGCGACCGGGAGAACGCCAACGCGGCCCTGGTCGTCTCGGTGGACAGCCGGGACTTCGGCCCTGATGTGCTGGACGGCGTCCGATTCCAGCAGCAGCTGGAGCACCGCGCCTATGAGATGGCCGGGAAAAACTACCGGGCACCCGGCGCCACTGCCGGTGCCTTCCTCGAGGGCAAGACCGGCCTGCAGCTGAAAAATGTCCAGCCCTCTTATGCTCTGGGTCTTGAAGCGGTCGATTTTGACCAGCTTTTCCCGTCCTTTGTGACCGGAATGCTGCGGACGGGCCTGCGGGTCTTTGACCGGAAGATACACGGCTTTGCGGCTCCCGACGCGGTTTTGACCGGCGTTGAGACGCGGACCTCCAGTCCGGTGCGGGTTCCGCGCGGCGAGGATTACCAGTCGGCGGTGCGCGGGCTCTATCCCTGCGGCGAAGGAGCGGGCTATGCCGGCGGCATTATGAGCGCTGCGGTGGACGGGCTGCGGGTCGCTGCGGCGATTATCCGGGAATATGCGGAATAATGGAAAATAAATGCAACTTTTCGTCCGGTTCCGGTGTATATATATGTAGAAAACACGTCCAGGCGCTGAAACGTGCGGCGCTGCTTCTTTGTCTGATGCTGATTTTTGCCCTGACCGGCTGCCTCAGCGAGGAGCAGGAGACCCTTTACCCGCTTTCGGCCAGCCCTGTAAACCTTGACCCGCAGCTGGCGCAGGGCGAGGACGCGGATTTTGTAATCCGGCACCTGTTTGAAGGGCTGGTTGCGGTCCGGGATGGCGAGATTGTCCCGGCGGCTGCGGAGAGCTGGGAAATTTCTAATGACGGATTGCAGTACACCTTCACCCTTCGCGCCGACACCTCCTGGTCGGACGGCGAGCCCCTGACGGCAGCGGATTTTGTCTATGCCTTCACCCGGCTGTTCGACCCGGCGACTCATGCGCTCGCAGCGTCGGATTTCACGGCGATCAAAGGCGCGCAGCAGCGGCTGGACGGCGAGAATGTGCCCTTGGGCGTGCAGGCGAAGGGGAACACCCTGACCTTTACCCTCAGCCATCCGGACAACCGTTTCCTTTATCTTCTGACGACCGCGCCTGCCAGCCCCTGCCGGGAAGATTATTTCCTGGGCACTCACGGGCGCTACGGACTGGAGAGAAACGCAATCCTCGGAAACGGGCCGTTTTACCTTTCCACCTGGGACGCGGATTACCTGCGGCTGCGCGGCCGGCAGGGGACAGCCGCGGCGGAAACGGTTCTGCGGCTGGATATCGGTGGGGAAGCGTCGGACGCAGTCTGGGAACTCGCAGACGGGGAAGGCGAAAGCCTGGTCTACGGGCTTTTGTTCAATGAAACAGACGAGCTGTTTTCCGAAAAAGCGGTGCGGCAGGCTTTGTTTTATGACCTGCCGGAGACGCCGGAAGCGCCCTTATCCATTTTATCTCCTGCTTTGCGGGAGGGAATGGATGCCCTGCAGCTCCCGCAGCAGGATATTGCCATGGCTCGTTCGCTTTTTAAGAGCAGCCTTTCCGCAGCCGGTGACGCCGTCTACGGCAGAAGTGTCCTGATTTCCGAGGAAAGCGGGCTGTCGGAGGCGTTTTCGGCGCTGGCGCAGGTCTGGCAGCGGGATCTGGGGCTGTATCTGGCGGTCGAAATCCTGCCGGAAGCGGAGCTGGAGAGCCGGGTGGAAACGGGCAATTTTGACTGTGCGCTGACGGTCCTGCCCCCGGACTATGCCCATCCGGCCGGTGTTTTGTCCCATTTTGTGTCGGACAGCCGGGAGAATTTCTGCGGCTATGACAGTGAGGACTATGACGCGCTTTTTGCGCAGGCTGTGCGGGAAAATGACCCGGACACCGCCGCAAAGCTCTATGAGCAGGCGGAGCAGCTGCTGGCGGACGACGCGGTGTTCCTGCCGCTGTTTACCCTGCACACGGCGCTGCGCACCGAAGCGGCTGCCCATTCCGCCAATCCCTGCGGCAGAGAAGTGACTTTTTCATAATGAGTGAGGCCTAAACCTATGAAAATTCTAATGAACCTGATAAACGGCGCCCTGATCGGCATTTCCAGCATCATCCCCGGCATGAGCGGCGGGACGATGGCGGTCATTCTGGACGTCTTTGACCGGATGATCTCGGCCATCAGCAACCTGCGCAAAAACTTTGTAAAGAGCGTCAAATACCTTCTGCCCATCGGTCTGGGCATGGTGATCGGCGTCCTGCTCCTTTCGGGCACGCTGTCGGGGCTTTTGGAGTCCCATCCGGTTCAGATGCAGTTTTTCTTTATGGGCGTCGTCGTCGGGAGCATCCCGCTGGTCTGCCGCAAGGCGCTGGAGGAACCTTTCCGGCACCACAGCCTGCTGGCGCTGATCGCGACGCTGGCGTTTATGCTCTGCGTCTTCTTTATCAGGCCGGACGACAGCGCCGTCGAGCTGATCCGTGACCCCGGCGTTGTCGATACGGTCAAGCTGGCCCTGTATTCCGCCTTCTCAGCCGCCGCCATGATCATTCCCGGTGTGAGCGGCTCCTTCTTCATGATGCTGTTCGGGGTGTACCATTCGGTGCTGACGGCGGTGAGCGAGATGAATCTGGCGGTACTGATTCCGGTTGGGATTGGCATGGTCATCGGCATCCTTTTCTGCGCCAAGCTGATCGACGTCA
Organism: uncultured Clostridia bacterium; assembly: GCA_945835425.1. GTDB lineage: Bacteria > Bacillota > Clostridia > Oscillospirales > Ruminococcaceae > Faecivivens. The sequence continues at coordinate 3,626 of CAMAJC010000112.1, read as the reverse complement.
TGATGCAGCATGCCAAGCAGGCGATGTACTTCGGCATCCTGGGCTTTGTCATCGGCAGCCTGCCCAACATCTGGCCGCAGTCCTTTTCGGTTGCCGGCGATGGCATATGGGCGGTGTTGTTTGGCATCCTCGGCGCTGCGGTCTCGCTTTTCTGCACTTCAAATTTCCTGCACGGCCTGATGCGGAAGCTCTCCGCAAAGGATAGGGCGGCGGAGCAGAAACCTTCCGATTGATGCGTGTCCTGCAGTTTTGCCGCACCGGTCAAAGGCGTCCGCGCAATTCGGAAAAGAATCGGTAAAATGCGCGAAAAGAGCGTTTTTCCTCTTTACAAATCGGCGGAAGTATGCTATACTGATTATCGTTGCCGCACAGATGGTTTTGTGGAATATAAGCCCTGTTCAGGGAATCACCGATCCCAGAGCTATGGTGCAGGCAAACATTACGAAAGAGGTGACTCATCATGATGAGAAAAGAAGAAAAGACCGAGATTATTCTGAACAATGCGATGCACGAGGGCGACACCGGTTCTCCCGAAGTCCAGATCGCAATCCTGACCAGAAGAATCAACGACCTGACCGAGCATCTGAAGAACAACAAGAACGACCATCACAGCCGCCGCGGCCTGCTGAAGATGGTTGGCCGCCGTCGCAACCTGCTGGGCTACCTGCAGAAGAACGACATCGAGCGTTACCGCGCTATCGTTGCTAAGCTCGGACTCCGTAAGTAAGTTTGTACCGACAAGGCAGATGGGCAACCGTCTGCCTTTTGGTGTATAACCCGGAGAAAAACCATTGCGGGTGAGAGGGAAACCGCCTGGCACTTGTGCTGTTTAGCATTAAATCGTATATCCGCGCGACGGGTACAGGATTTATTGCTAAGCCCCTGCGCCATCGGCTGTTTTCCGCCCGTTATTACAAGGAGGATTACCATGGCACACACTGTCCACACCTTTAAGACGACCTTCGCCGGTGAAGAGCTGATCGTTGAGAGCGGCAGAACCAGCGAACTGACCAACGGCTCCTGCTGGGTCAAATACGGCGAGACCATCGTCATGGCCAACGTCACCGCGGCTGCCAAGCCCCGTGAAGGCATCGATTTCTTCCCCTTAAACATCGACTACGAGGAGAAGATGTACTCGGTCGGCAAGATTCCCGGCTCCTTCCTCAAGAGAGAGTCCCGTCCCACCGAGCATGCAACCCTGACTGCCCGTATGATCGACCGTCCGCTGCGCCCGATGTTCCCCAAGGACATGCGCAACGACGTCTCCATCGTCACCACCGTCCTGTCCAGCGATATCGACCACGCGCCTGAAATTCTGGCATTCCTCGCCGCTTCCATCGCGGTCGCTATCTCCGACATCCCGATCAGCGGCACTGTCGCTGCGGTTTCTGTCGGCCTGGTCGACGGCAAGCTGATCCTCAACCCCAACCGCGAAGAGCGCGCAGCTTCCGACCTGAACCTGACCGTCGCCGGCACCGCCGAGAAGATCGTCATGATCGAAGCCGGCGCCAACGAAGTCCCCAACGACGTCATGCTGGAAGCAATTGCCACCGGCCATGAAGAGATCAAGCACATGGTCGCTTTCATCGAAGAAATCCGCGCGGCCATCGGCAAACCCAAATTTGAGTTCATCTCCAAGGAAGTTCCTCACGACCTGCTGGACGAGATCCTCGACGAGTTCGGCGATCAGTTCAAGTTCGCCCTGGACACCGACGACAAGAATATCCGCGAAGCAAACCTGCTGCCCATCAAGGACGCAATCCACGCCAAATACGACGAGACCTACGCTGAGACCGAGCCCGGCCTGATCGACGAAGCAATCTACAAGGCACAGAAGGTCATCGTCCGCAGATGGCTGCTGGACGAGCAGAAACGCGTTGACGGCAGAGGCATGGACGAAATCCGTCCGCTGTCTGCTGAAGTCGGCCTGCTGCCCCGTGCACACGGTTCCGGCCTGTTCACACGCGGCCAGACTCAGGTTCTCTCTGTTGCGACCCTCGGCCCTGTCAGCGACGCACAGCTGCTCGACTCGATCAGTGAAGAAACTGAAAAGAGATATATGCATCAGTACAACTTCCCGTCCTACTCGGTCGGCGAGACCAGACCTTCCCGCGGCCCCGGCCGTCGTGAAATCGGCCACGGCGCCCTCGCTGAGAAGGCGCTGGTTCCGGTACTGCCCTCCGTCGAAGAGTTCCCCTACGCCATCCGTGTCGTATCGGAAGTCCTCTCCTCCAACGGCTCTACCTCTCAGGGCTCGATCTGCGGCTCCACGCTGGCACTGATGGACGCAGGCGTCCCGATCAAGGCTCCTGTCGCCGGCATCTCCTGCGGCCTGATCACCGAAGGCGACCGCTGGATGACCATGGTCGATATCCAGGGCCTGGAAGATTTCTACGGCGATATGGACTTTAAGGTCGGCGGCACCAAGAAGGGCATCACCGCCATTCAGGTCGACATCAAGATCGACGGCCTGACCCTCGACATCATCAAGGAAGCCTTTGAAAAGACCGAGAAGGCCAGAAACTATATCCTCGACGAGGTTATGCTCAAGGCCATTCCCGAATACCGCGACCATGTCTCCAAATACGCACCCAAACAGCGCTCGACCATCATCCCTGTGGACAAGATCCGCGATGTTATCGGCTCCGGCGGCAAGGTCATTCAGAAGATCAGCGCTGAGTGCGACGTCAAGATCGATATCACCGACGACGGCAAGGTATTCATCCTCGGTCAGGATCAGGACAATGTCAACCGCGCGCTGTATATCATCGAGACGATTGTCAAGGACCCCGAGGTCGGCGCAATCTATAAGGGCAAAGTTACCCGCCTGATGAACTTCGGCGCCTTTGTCGAGATCGCTCCCGGCAAGGAAGGCCTGGTCCACATCAGCAAGCTGGAAAACTACCGTGTCGACAAGGTCGAGGACGTTGTCCAGCCCGGCGATGAGGTCTATGTCAAGGTCACTGAGATCGACGATCAGGGCAGAATCAACCTGTCCAGAAAAGACGCGATGAACGACCTGGCGAAAAAGGGCAAAATCAAATAAATAGTTGAGAATAGCGGAAGGCCCAGGCTTTCCGCTGTTTTGCTATAGGAAAGGGGAGTGCGGCGTTGGGACTGAAGGAATGGGCCGCGCGGCTGAAACGGGATATACCGGCGCTTTTCCTCGCTTTAAAAGACAAGGAGACGCCGCTCCCGGCGAAGATTCTGGCTGCTGTGACGGTCGGCTATGCACTCTCTCCGGTCGATCTTGTCCCCGATTTTATCCCTGTACTGGGGTATCTCGACGATCTGCTGGTTCTGCCGCTGCTGGCGGCGCTGACCATCCGGCTGATTCCGAAGCCGGTTTTGGAGCGCTGCCGCCGGGAATCGGAGGGAATGTGGGCCGATGGCAAGCCGAAAAGGGCAGTTTATGCCCTGCCGGTTATTCTCATTTGGCTGCTTATTCTCTTATGGATCATCCGGCTGCTGTGGGAATAGCCGAAACATTCATAGAAACCATAATAAACAGGAGGATTTATGTACAAGACCGTTCTTTTTGACCTCGACGGCACCATCACCGACTCCGAGCCGGGCATCATCGCCTGCGTGCAGCACGCCCTGCGGCAGTTCGGCATTGAGGTGGA
>CAMAJC010000111.1 GCA_945835425.1 uncultured Clostridia bacterium | reverse complement strand
GGAACGGCGGACCGTCCGCGATGGGATTTGTCTGTTTTCCAGATTGAAGAAAACCCCTTGCAAGTATTTTTATGTTGTAGCGGCGACCTGCGGTCGCCACCGGATATGTATACGAAAGGAATAATAAAATGAATATAAAACGGGCAAAAGAGGAAATTATTCATACGGTGCAGGCCTATCTGTCCAAGGACGCCGCCGGGCATTACCGCATCCCGGCGATCCGGCAGCGGCCGCTTTTGCTGATCGGGCCGCCCGGCATCGGCAAAACCCAGATCATGGAGCAGGCTGCGGCAGAGTGCAAAATCGGTCTGGTGGCCTACACGATCACCCACCACACCCGGCAATCCGCGGTCGGCCTGCCCTTTATCGAGCAGCGCACCTACGGCGGCGAGACCCGTGCGGTTACAGCCTACACCATGAGCGAAATCCTTTCGAGCGTCTGGGACAGGATTGAAGCCGGGCAGAAGGAAGGCATTCTGTTTATTGACGAGATCAACTGCGTTTCGGAGACCTTAGCGCCGACGATGCTGCAATTTTTGCAGTGCAAGACCTTCGGCAACCAGTCCCTGCCGGAAGGATGGCTGATCGTCGCCGCGGGCAATCCGCCGGAATACAACAAGTCGGTGCGGGATTTTGACATCGTGACCCTGGACCGGGTGCGGCGGATGGATTTGGAGGCCGACCTGCCGGTCTGGAAGGAGTATGCCAGAGCGAAGGGCCTCCACCCGGCGATTTTGAGCTATCTGGAGCTGCGCCCGCAGCACTTTTATAAGATCATCCCCGATGTGGACGGCGCACAGTTCGTGACAGCCCGCGGCTGGGAGGATTTGTCGGAATTATTATATGTATATGAGGAGCTGGGGCTGCCGGTCGACTGGGAGCTGGTGCACCAGTTTTTGCAGCATGAGGAAGTGGCCAGAGATGTGGCGGCCTACCTTGAACTGTACAAAAAATACCAGGCGGATTACGGCGTGGAGGAGATTCTCGCAGGCCGAATCCGCCCGGGGTTGTACGCGCGGGCAATGGAAGCGTCTTTTGATGAACGGCTGAGTTTAGTGAGCCTGCTGATCAGCGGACTTTCGGTGCAGTTTGCCGCTGCCCGGAAAGCGGCGGGAGTGACCGATGGCTGCTACGAGTTCCTCAAATCCTACCGTGCGCTGGCCGGTGCGTCGGTCGGAGCCGGAGAAACGCCGCGGAAAATCTGGGAAGGGATGCTCATGGGCGAAGAGGAGCGCCTTTCCCGGCAGCGCAATCCGCTGGATAAACGGGCTGCGGAGACAGACGCGCAGGAGCTTAGTTTGCTGCGGAGCTGGACGCCGGATGCGGACACCGCAGATGCGGCCTTTGAACAGGTGCGCTGCGGCTTCACCGCACAGGCTGACCAGACAGAAGCTCTGACCGAAACAGCTTCGCAGGCGCTCGAATACGCCTTTGATTTCATGGAAAATGCTTTCGGGGAAGGGCAGGAGATGGTTATTTTCGTGACCGAGCTGACCCTCGGGCCGGATTCCGGGCCGTTTATCACCGACAACGGCTGCGAGCGGTACTATGCCTATAACAAGACCCTGCTCCTCGGTTCCCGCAAGGCCGCGATCACCGCCGAGCTGGAACGGGACGAGATCCGCGGACAGGAGCACAGCCTCGATTTTTAATGAATAATGAATAGTGAAAAATGAATAATGAATAATGAAGGTGCGGCGCGGGTCGCGCCGCGATCAAATGACGCCGTTCCCGAAGGAAGATAAGCGAATCCGTTATAACTCCGACTGACGCCCGATTTTTTGCGTGTATGCAGAGAACTTATTCCAAATTGAGCGGAAAACGATGTCTGCAAATTGCTCTCTGCCATGCGTGAACGGAATCATTTTAATCATGCGCCGAACCGGCGCATACCATAATTATTCATTATTCACTATTAATTATTCATTTTTCATTTATATCTATCGGAGGGTTTTATGGAGAATCTATTGCTCATCTGGACGGAAGAGGGCGAGGGCGCCGTACTGCTGGGCGTTTATGGCAGTGCGCCGGTGCTGACGCTGCCGGAAACGATCGAAGGGCAGCCGCTTGTCAAAATCGGTCGGTACTGCTTTGCGCCGAACGGCCGGGAACCGGAGGAAGCCTGCCGCACCTTCCTCGGCGACCCGACGCTGACCGACGCGGAGCACCGCATCTGCGGGAATTTTATAAAGGAAGTGTCGCTGCCGCAGAGTGTCCGGGTGCTGGATAACGCTGCCTTTTATAACTGCCGCGAGCTGACAAGACTCAGCGTCGGGACGGGGATTGAGGGCATCGGGAGCGATCTGTTCACCAACTGCTGGGAGCTGCGGGAGCTGACTGTCCGGGCAGGCGCCCTGGAAGGGAGCACCCTGAAAAAAATCCTCGCGGTCATCTCCTCCGACCTGACCGTCAGCTTTTGTCAAGAAAACCGGGTGCAGGGACGGCTGTTTTATCCCGAATATTTTGAGTCGATGGACGAGAACACCCCTGCCCATATCTTTAACTACTCGATTTCCGGACAAGGCTATCGTTACCGGCAGTGCTTTATGGCCGACGGCGCAGTCGGGTATAGCGATTATGACAAGGTTTTTCCGGTGGCGCTGCCGGGTGAAACGGCGGAGACGCTGTGCAGGGTCTCGATGAACCGGCTTATTTTCCCGGTCAGTCTCAGTGCCGAAGTCGGGCAGCAGTACCGCGATTACCTCTCCGGCCATCAGGAAAAGCTGGCGGCGCTGCTCTGCGCCGAGCGGGACGGAGAGGGAATGACGGCTCTGGCGGAAAAAGGGCTGCTGACCCGGGAAACGCTGCTGCGGCTGGCGGATCAGGCCGCGGAAACGGAATGGAACGAGGGTGCTGTGCTCAGCCGGGAACTGATTCACCGGCTGTTCGGGGTCAAAAAGAAACGATACGAGTTTTGATGAACTAATGAAGAATGAATAATGAATAGTGAAGAATAAATAATTATGGTATGCCGCTGCGCGGCATGGATTGCATATATATAAAAACCATATAGCAAATATAGGTAAAAAGTATCGAAAAATCCTTGACGATTTTATGAAAAAGCTGTATAATATAAACATCAAAAGGGAGTAGCGAACAGGGATTCACCTCTGTTGGCGTCGTCGACAATGACGGTTTCCGCTGGAAACCCGGTGACGCCGGATCGTGAGCGATTTTGACAAGACTTTTGCGCGAGGGTCATCCCCCGGCAAAAGTCTTTTTTGTTACACACGCGCCTAACTTCCTTTTGCGGCGGCGTTCCGGGCGCTGCCGGAAATTTATGCGTAAACATAAGGAGGAATTGTCATGGAAGTATTGATTGGCTGCGGAATCGTTATTTTGCTTGCCCTGATCGTGTTCTTTGCGGGCTATCTGAAAGCGCCGCCGGACACGGCGTACATCATCTCCGGCCTGCGCAAAAAGCGCATCCTGATCGGACGTGCCGGATGGCGGATTCCGTTCATTGAGCGGGTCGATAAGCTGTCGCTGCGGGTCATGCAGGTGGACGTCAAGACCACCGACGCGGTGCCCACCAACGAATTTATCAACGTCTCGGTCGACGGCGTCGCCAACATCAAGGTCTCGTCCGATCCGGTGCTGCTGGAAAGGGCGGCACAGGCGCTGCTTGGGATGAAGCAGGCGGAGCTGGTAAACCTCGTCACCCAGGTGCTGGAAGGCAACATGCGTGAGATCGTCGGCTCGGTCGGGCTGAAAGAGATGGTGCAGGACCGCCAGGGCGTCGCCAAGAAGATCACCGAAAACGTCGTCCCCGATATGGAGAAGCTGGGCATTGAGGTCGTCAACTTCAACATCCAGAACTTCAAGGACAACGCCGGAACCATCGAAAACATGGGCATCGACAACGTCGAGCAGATCCGCAAAAACGCCCAGATCGCCAAGGCCAACGCCCAGCGCGATATCGCCATCGCAACTTCCGAGGCGCAGCAGCAGGCCAACGCCATCAAGGTCGAAGCGGAAAAAAAGATTGCCGAGCAGAATGCCCAGCTCCTTGTCCAGCAGGCTGAGATGAAGGTCAGAGCCGACAGCAAGAAGGCCGAGGCCGACGCCGCCTACTCGATTCAGCAGGAAAACCAGCGCAAGACCATCGAGATCACCCGCGCAAACGCCGATATCGCGCGGCGCGAAAAAGAAGCCGAGCTGGCCGAGAAGGAAATCACCCTCAAGGAAAAGAAGCTGGACGCCGATATCCGCAAGCAGGCTGACGCAATGAAGTATAAGGCCGAGAAGGAAGCGGAAGCTGACCTGATCCGCCGCCAGCGCGATGCCGAGGCGAAGAAGTATGAGGCGATTCAGCAGGCTGAGGCAAAGAAAGCGGAGGCTGAGGCCCTGCGCTTTGCGATGGAGCAGGAGGCCGAAGGTATCCGCGCCAAGGGCCTTGCCGAAGCAGAGGCCATCGAAAAGAAGGCCGAGGCCCAGCGGAAGATGGGCGAAGCTTCCGTCCTCGAGATGTATCTGCAGGCGCTGCCTGAGATCGTCAAAGGCGCTGCCGCTCCTCTGGCCCAGACCGACAAGATCGTCATGTACGGCGACGGCAACGCGACCAAGGTTGTGAGGGACGTTATGTCCTCTGCCAGCCAGATTATGGACGGCGTGAAGGAGTCCACCGGCCTTGACCTTGCCGCCATGCTCGCGGGCATGATGGGCGGAAAGGCCGTCGCGGCTGCGCAGGCTGATGCAGGCGAAACTGCGGAAGTGACAGCTGAATAAATGAAAACGCAGGGGTTAGCTGTTAAAGGCTTTCCTCTGCGTTTTTTAATTTATGTTTATCCCGGCAGCATGGGCAAATCCGCAGGACGGGATGTCTTTTCTGCCGGTTATTTGTGTGAATCTGTAGGGCGGGATGCCCTCATCCCACCGGGGTTGTTATTTGCACAGTTTATAACAGCACACCGTTTCGAGCATGGCTGTTGACACAAAACGATACATTTTATGGAGAACGCGGCAGGCTGAGGGCAGCCTGCCCTACCGTTTTTCTGTCGGTTGTATGGCAAATCTGTAGGATAGGATATTCATCTGCCGGTTTATTATTCGCCGCTGTCCACAAACGCACATCGTTTGAGCCTTGTGGAATACAGCAGGCTGCCGCCAAACCGCATACCGGAAAACCGCGGCTGGCGCATGATTGCCTGGCGGTAAAGGGCGAGCTGCCCGGCATAGCGGTCGATGAGAATGTTCATGCGGCTTACCCGGTCGGTCTTGTAGTCCACCAGCCAGACGCATCCGTCCTCAATAAAAATACAGTCGGCAATGCCCTGCAGCAGGATTTCCCTTTCGCCGCCCTCGGGGAAACCCGCGTCGGCAGCGGGGATGGTGTCAAAAAACTTATACTCCCTTAGGAGCACATCCGCTTTCAGCATCCGCTCCATCAGCTCCGAACGGAAGAAGGCAGCGAACTCCTCCCGGTCGATTGTTTCCGCTTCGGCCTTTGTGAGGTACTGGGCTTCAATCAACCGGTTCAGCTCCTTCTCCGGGTCTTCTGCTCCATGGGCATAATCGGCAAACTGCAAAGCCCGGTGGAAGATGGTGCCTTGCTGAGCCGGGGTAAAGGGCGTGTCAGTGCGGCCGGGCTCGGCGCTGCGCTTTTCAAGCTTTGTTTCGTCCCCGTCAACCTCCTCCGAAAGCCGCGTGTATGCACCGCGGGAGATAAACTGCGGAGTCGCAAGACGGATTCGCTTTTCTGGGTGGGTGATCCGGGTGACGGACATCTTCGCCGGGATGCGGGTCAGCGGCTCGTCTTTATATGTCCAGTCCAGCCGGGAACGGAGGGCGGAAAGGGTTTCTGCATCAGGCTGCGCCGCCTGCACATTCTCCTGTACAGCGTCCCCGTCCAGCCCTGCCGGACGCAGGACCCGCAGCCGGAAAGAAGCAGGAACCGTCGGCGGCTCCTCGATGCCGTAATCGCGGCGTACCTCCTCCATGTCGGGATGGCGGAGGAAAGCGGCTAAAATCCAGTCGCTGTAGCTGCGGCAGCGCCCGGAAGATACCGGCGGCAGCTTCTCTCCCGAAGGCGCACCGGCGTAAAGTGCCGAGATTTTCGCCAGCTTTTTGCCGAGGTTTTTGTCCGAGACGCAGAGGATCAGCCGCTCTTTCGCCCTTGTCGCCGCGACATATAAAAGCCGCAGTTCCTCCGAGACCATGTCCTGCCGCTGTCTGGCGGCGATGGCGGCGTAGGGAAGGGTGGGGTAGCGGCGCAGTTCCTCCCGTTCCACCCGGCGCATCCCGAAGCCCAGCTCCGGGTGAAAAACGGTCATGCCGGTGAGGTCCTGAACATTAAACCGCTTGCTGCACCCGGCGATGGCGACGATGGGGAACTCAAGGCCCTTGGAGCGGTGGATGGTCATAATTCGGACGGCGCTCTCCGCTTCGGCCAGCGGCACGGCGGCCTTAAAGTCCTGCTGCTGCTCGGAAAGGGCGTCGAGGTAGGCGACAAAGCCGGAAAGCTCGCTGCTGCCGCCAGCTTCGTAGTCGGCAGCGTACTTGAGCAGCAGGCGCAGGTTTGACTCCTTGGCGCCTGCCCCGGAAGTGCGGTTCATGACCTCAATAAAGTCGGTTTGGTCATAAATATATTGGATCAGGGTCGAAATCCGGGAAACGGCGCTCTTTGCCCGCAGCCGCCCGAAAAGTTCGGTGAACCGCGCGGCTTTCCCG
>CAMAJC010000110.1 GCA_945835425.1 uncultured Clostridia bacterium | reverse complement strand
TCAGTGAATCTTACTTCCGGAAGGAACCGAGTCGTCGACGAACATGACCTTAACGTCGTCTTCACCAGCGTCAGCCGCGAGAATCATACCCTCGGACAGTTCCCCTGCGAGTTTCGCGGGCGCGAGGTTAGCGACGAAGATCACCTTTCTGCCGATGAGGTCGTCAGGGGTGTACCACTTGGAGATGCCGGAGAGGATCTGCCGGGTGCCTGCGCCGTCCTCAACAGTCATTTTCAGCAGCTTGCGGGACTTCTTCATCTTCTCGCAGGTGAGGATCTTGCCGACGCGAAGATCAATTTTCGCGAAATCATCAATCGTGATCTCCGGCAGGAACGCGACGCCTTCCTTTTCTTCTTCAGCAGGCGCTTCTTCCTTAGCGGGTTCAGCGGCGGCAGCTTCCTTAGCGGCAGCTGCGATCTGCGGCTCGACGATCTCCTTCTGGATGCGCTCCATCATGGCCTTTTCATCGATGCGGGCAAACAGTGCTTTCGCTTCACCGACCTTGCGGGCGTCGGCAGAGCCAAACTGAGCAAGAGACTCCAGCGTATCGACAGGAGCGCCGATCTGCGCGAGGATAGAAGCGGCAGTATCGGGCATAAACGGAACGGACAGAACGCCGATATAGCGGATAGCCTCGATGAGGTTAGAAAGGACGGTTTTCAGTCTGGGCAGCTGCGCCTCATCCTTTGCCAGCGCCCAGGGAGTCGTCTCGTCGATATACTTGTTGCTGCGCTGGGCGAGAGCGAGGATTTTGCCGAGGGCGTCGGCGGTGCGGTAGCTGTCCATAGCCTCCTGCACGCCTTTGGCCGCGTCGAGAGCGGTGTCTGCCAGTTCTTTGTCGAGGTCGTTTTCGATTGCAGCCGCGTTAATTTCGCCGCCGAAATACTTGTTGGCCATCGAAACGGTGCGGTTGACGAGGTTGCCGATGGTGTTGGCCAGCTCGGTGTTGTACTTGGCGATGAAGGTTTCATAGGTGATGTTGCCGTCCTGGGCGTAGGGCATTGCGGAGAGGAGGTAGTAGCGGACCGCGTCGACGCCGAAGAGGTTGACCATATCGTCGGCGTAGATGACGTTGCCCTTAGACTTGCTCATCTTGTCAGCGGCGAACAGCAGCCAGGGATGGCCGAAGACCTGTTTCGGCAGCGGCAGGTCCATGCTCATCAGGAAGATAGGCCAATAAATCGTGTGGAAGCGGAGGATATCCTTGCCGATGATGTGCAGGTCGGCGGGCCAGAGCTTGTCAAACTGCTCGGTGGGGTGCTCGGGGTCGTAGCCGATGGCGGTGATATAGTTGTTCAGCGCGTCCAGCCAGACATAAACGACGTGCTTGGGGTCGAAGTCGACCGGGATGCCCCATTTAAAGGAAGTACGGGAGACGCAGAGGTCCTGCAGGCCGGGCTTTAAGAAGTTATTGATCATCTCTTTTTTGCGGGACTCGGGGACGATGAAGTCGGGGTTATCCTCGATATGCTTCATCAGCCGGTCGGCGTATTTGCTCATTTTGAAGAAATACGCTTCCTCCTTGGCGGGCTTGACAGGCCGTCCGCAGTCGGGGCAGCAGCCGTTCACCAGCTGGGACTCGGTCCAGAAGGACTCGCAGGGGGTGCAGTACATGCCTTCGTACTCGCTCTTGTAGATATCGCCCTTGTCGTACATCGCCCTAAAGATTTTCTGGACAGCCTTTTCGTGGTAGTCGTCGGTGGTGCGGACGAAGTAGTCGTAGGAGGTGTTCATCGTGTCCCAAATCCGTCTGACCTCGCCGGAAACGCGGTCGACGTACTCTTTCGGGGTGATACCGGCGGCCTTGGCCTTTTCCTCGATCTTCTGGCCGTGTTCGTCGGTGCCGGTGCAGAGGAATACATCGTACCCCTCGAGCCGTTTTCTGCGGGCGATCGCGTCAGCCAGTACGATCTCGTAGGTATTGCCGATATGGGGCTTGCTGGAGGTGTAGGCGATGGCGGTCGTCATGTAGAATTTCTTTTTTTCCATGTTTATCTGCCGTCCTTTCGGTTGATTTATTTTTTTATGCAGCTGCCTGCGGTACCCATCAACACTTTCCTCTATATGCATATATAAAGGAAAGAAAATAAACAAAAAACCCCGTCTTCGACTGAAGACGAGGAGATTCCCGTGTTACCACTTCATTTCACCATACCCTCGCGGATACGGCCTTGCCAGGTGCGGCAGCTGCGACACCCTTTCGCTGTAACGGGCGACCCGTTCCGCCCTTGCGCACGCTCGGACAGACCAGCGGAGTTTCCTCCTGACAGAACCATCTTCCCGCAGCGCCCTTCATGCGCTTTCACCACCCGCGCACTCTCTTTGCTCCGGCCTCAGCGGTACTCATTCTGCCGTACTGTTTTCCTTATACACCAACACTATAACACGGTACCAAAATTTTGTCAAGTTTTTTCTGTCTTTCCTTCTGAGAACAGCAGGGTTTATCGAATGTAGCGGCGACCTGCGGTCGCCACCAGATTTCTGCAAACTGCCTGATTATGCAAAGAACACGTTTTTTAGCAAGGAAATTCTGTTTTCCTGTATCGGTGGCGACCGCAGGTCGCCGCTACAACAATTGAAAATCAGAAATCTCTGTTTCCGGCTGCCTGCTATTTATCATTTCATAAACGGCAGGGCATCCTCAAGGTCAGGGAGGTGGGCGGAATAATAAAAGCTGTGGTGTTTTTTCCGGGCGCAGAGGATGACAATCCCAGCGGCGATCGTGAGGACACCGGCGATAATCGAGAGGACAGCGGCACATTTTTTCATAACAAAAACTCCTTTCGGGGGTAGATGAACGGTTTTCTATTCTCATTATACCCGTCCTGTGTGAAGTTTATAAGGGCGGAGTGTAATTTTTCGATGAATGAAGGGAATTTCCGACCCGCAGAGGGTAAATAAAATAAACAAAAAACGCCCTCCCGGTCAGAACGGAAGGGCTGTATATACTGTCAGGCCGCGAGCTTCGCGCCGGGGAACAGCTTTTTATATAAGTCGCCGCGGTAAAGGGCGAAGGTCAGCAGCATCCCCAGGGTATAGCAGACGCCGATCTCACCGGCCGCCACCGAGATGCCGTTGAAGGCAAAGAGCGCGCCGAAGGTGTCGCCGGGGTTGCCGCCGAAGACGACCGTCAGCTCCAGCCCGACGATCACACCGTTGGCAATGACCACCGGGATGGGCGCGAGGAGGGCTTTTATGAGCCGCCGCTTTTTGTCGTCCCGGACTGCCGTCATGGGCCGCCGTCCGATCCAGTAGGTGACGAGCGCCGCCAGAAGGGTCGCGCCGGTGCCGCAGACCGAGTCGATCAGGCCGATGGGGTTGGTGCCCATCAGGAAGCCCAGCAGGTTGCTGATCAGGCACCCGAAGGTGACGCCCCAGATTCCCAGAGGCGAGAACAGCGGCAGCAGGGTCAGGGCCTCGCTGACACGGAACTGGACTGCGCCGAAGCTGAAAGGAGCTACAGCCAGCGTCAGGGCCGTATATACCGCGCCGATCAGGGCAATTTTCACAAGCTTTGTTACGTTCGTTTCTCTCATTATAACCTCAATTTCTCCGTGCAACAAAATAATGGGCAGCTCCTTAGGCTTTGGCCTCTGACTGGCCGTTATGCATGGCTGCCTGCCGTCAGCACTCCGCCGCGCCGGGCACGGGTAAAGCGCGGTGAAAAATCTGATGCAAACCTATTGTAGCACAGCAACCCTGTTTTGGCAAGCGCCGATTGAGAGTGGAGTGTGGAGAGTGAAGAGTGGAGTGATTGTATGGCGCGGTTCGCGCCATGATTAAATAGCTGTGTGCACGCAGGACAGAAAGCAAAGGTCCGGCGCAGTTCTACGCTCGAACGACAGGATAACCGTTAGATTTATTAACTAAACACTAAAAACGTGCGAGGACGAGTTATCAGTTACAAGTCATTTTCCTTTCGGGGACGGCGCCATTCAATCGTGCCGCGACCCGCGGCACACCATAACTTCACTCTCCACTCTCCACACTCCACTCTTAAAAGGGCTAATTCACGGAATGTTTTCAGGTTTTGGGATGAAAAGCGGCAGGAAACCTTGACTTTTTGAGTGGTTTACCGTATAATATAGCTTACATAGTGCCGTTTTCTGCGATGGATAACTGGCTGCAAAATCTCTGCCGGATGGCAGAGGATTTGCACGCGGACAGGCAGGAGCCTTCCGGAGTTGCGCGGAGACGGCGGCAACAATACAACATTGGAGGAATTGCTTCATGAAACGAGTGCCAAAGCCCGTCTTCTTTATCGTGTCAATTCTCATTGTTGCTCTGACGCTTCTGTCCCTTCTGGGCTTTAAAACGACCTACGGTGACAATGAAACGATTTATATTAAGGGCGGCAACGATATTCGCTGGGGCATTGACATCAGAGGCGGCGTAGACGTAACCTTTACACCGCCGGAAGGCGTGGACGCGACCGATTCGCAGATGGACGCTGCGAAGGAGGTTATCAACTCCCGTCTGGTATCCTTAAACATCACCGACAGCGAGGTCTATGTTGACTACAATAAAGACCGCATCATCGTCCGTTTCCCCTGGAAAGAGGGCGAGACCGACTTTGACCCGCAGGCTGCCATTGAAGAACTGGGCGACACCGCCGTCCTGACCTTCCGCGAAGGCCATGAGACGGACGAGACCGGCGCACCGGCCGGCGTTACTGCTGAGAATATCATCCTCGACGGCGAGGACGTTAAGGAAGCTTATCCTTATTATAACCAGGAGGATAACGAGTACGGCGTATCGCTGGAACTGAACGATTCCGGCAAACAGGCTTTTGCTGAGGCGACGACCCGTCTTTCTGCGACGCAGGGCACCATCTCGATCTGGATGGACGAGACGATGTTCTCCTATCCGACCGTAAATACGCCCATCACCGACGGTAAGTGCCAGATCACCGGCAACTTCACCGCCGAGGAAGCCACCTCGCTGGCCAATAAGATCAACTCGGGCGCACTGCCCTTTAAGCTGCTCGCAGAGAACTATTCGACCATCAACCCGACCCTCGGCCTCGGCGCGAGAGACGTCATGATTATGGCCGGTGCGATTGCATTCGTGCTGATCTGCATCTATATGGTTATCTTCTTCCGTCTGCCGGGCGTTGTGGCGATTTTTGCCCTGATGGGCCAGGTCGCGGTGTCTATCGCGGCGATCTCCGGCTTCTTCGGGTTCATGTCCTCTTTCACCCTGACCCTGCCCGGTATCGCAGGCGTTATCCTGGCGGTCGGCATGGGCGTCGACGCCAACGTTATCACCTTTACCCGTATCAAAGAGGAAATCTGCTCGGGCAAGTCGATCGACGGCGCGATCTCCATCGGCTACAGCCGTGCGTTCGCTGCGATCTTCGACGGCAACCTGACCACCGTTATCATCGCATTCATTCTGATGGGCGCATTCGGCCCGACCGATTCGCTCTTTGCAAAGCTGCTGCGCCCGATCTTCTTTATGTTTGGCGCATCTACCGCAGGTACGATCTATTCCTTCGGTTATACGCTGCTGGTCGGCTGTATTTTGAACTTTGTCTTCGGCATCTTTGCTTCCCGCCTGATGCTGCAGTCGCTGTCGCGGTTTAAAGGACTGCGCAAGCCGTATCTGTATGGAGGTGTGAAGAAATGAGTTATGATCGCGAGAAAATGGAAAAGCTCGTCCCGACCGCTCCCGGTTTAAAACGCCCTGCCATCGACTTTGTCGGGCACCGGAAGCTCTACTGGACGATCTCTGCCGCACTGATTCTGCTGGCGGTTCTGGTTTCGGTCATCTTCGGCGTAAAGATCGACATTAAGTTCACCGGCGGTACAATCGCCAATTACTCTTATACAGGTGTGATCGATGAGAATGATTTTGAAAAGGTCGTCGAGGATGTAACCGGGCACGACGTCAAAGTCTCCGGCTCCAAAGACCTGATGACCGGACAGGACACCTTTACGGTCAACTTCACCGAGTCGATTGCCCTCGACGTGGAAGACCAGAACGAAATGACCCGGGCCATCGACGAGGCCTTCCCTGACAACAAGATCGAGGTTGTTTCGGTCAACTCGGTTTCCCCGACGATGGGCGGCGACTTCCTGCTCAAGTGTGTCGTGGCAGTTATTTTTGCCGCGATTGTCATGGTTGTTTATGTCGGCTTCCGGTTCAGAAAGATCGGCGGTATCTCGGCCGGTATCTTTGCGCTGGTGGCGCTGTTCCACGACCTGTGCATGGTATATGTAACCTTTACCCTGTTCCGTATGCCGTTGGACGACAACTTTATGTCGGTCATGCTGGTTATTCTGGGCTACTCGGTCAACGATACCATCGTCATTTATGACCGCGTCCGTGAAAATGAACGGCTCTACGGCACCAAACTCACCAACACCGAGCTGGTCAATCTGTCGATCAACCAGTCTCTCAGCCGAACAATCCATACCTCCGTCACGACCATCGGCGCGATGCTGGTTGTGCTGATTATGGCTGCGCTCAACGGCGTTGACGCAATCGTCACCTTCACGCTGCCGCTGATCATGGGTCTGCTCTCCGGCACCTACTCTTCGATCTGCATTACCTGTCCCTCCTGGGTCGCATGGAAAGAGTTCCGTGCACGGGGCGGAAGAAAGAAATCCTAAAGATAAAAAGAGCTTTCCTAGTCGGAAGGCTCTTTTTTGTTTAATGAAGAATGAATAATGAATAATGAAGAATGAATAATT
>CAMAJC010000109.1 GCA_945835425.1 uncultured Clostridia bacterium | reverse complement strand
TAAAAATAAACCACTTAGGGAGAACATGCCTTTAGATTGTAGCGGCGACCTGTGGTCGCCACCGATTATAAATAAAGCCATAACTTGATTGTCCAATATAGAGAAAAACGAGAAGTTACTGCATATCTGGTGGCGGTCAAAGACCGCCGCTACAAGTGAATATTCTTTGGGTAATTGCAGCGCACTGTTTCGACAGTCCGGGTTCTGTGTGCAGGCATCGGTGCATAAAGTGGAGAATGGAGGGAGGAGATTGGTATGTGGCTGTTTCTGATGATGCTGCTGCGGATGCCGTTTCTGGCGCTGCACGCCGAGCGCGGAGATGCGGGGATGGTGTTCCCGCGGACACTGAAACCGCAGGAAGAGGCAGAATATTTCCGGCAGATGGCGCAGGGTTCGGATGCGGAGCGGCTGTCCGCCCGGCAGAAGCTCATTGAACACAACCTGCGGCTGGTCTCCCACATCGTCAGCAAATACGCAAAATCCGGGTCGGGTGACGACCTCTTTTCCATCGGCTGCATCGGGCTGATCAAGGCGGTCGAGACCTTCTCCCCAGAAAAGAAGATTCGCTTTTCCAGCTACGCTGCCAAGTGCATCCAGAACGAAATCCTGATGCACCTGCGCGCCCAGCGAAAGACCGCCAGAGACGTCTCCCTCTCCGACCCCATCGAGAGCGACCGGGACGGAAACCCGCTGACGCTGATCGACCTGTTGGCAGACGAGACGGATATGGGCGAGGTAATCGACCTGCGGCTGGATGCGCAGAGGCTGCGGAAGCTCGTGCGGCAGCTGCCCGACCGGGAACGGGAGATCATCACCCTGCGGTATGGGCTGCGCGGCGGAAAGCCCCTGACCCAGCAGGAGATCGCCGGGAAAATGGGCATCAGCAGAAGCTATGTATCACGGATTGAGAAAAAGGCGCTCCTCACGCTGCGCAGGGGTTTTGGAGAATAGCGCGGTTTCGCCCTTCCCGCAAAAATGTTCCTTATACATTTTCCATTATATCTTGCAGCCGCCGCATAAATATGGTATAATAATATAAAATAACCGAAAAGGGACGGATGATTTATGGCAAAATATCTTGTAATTGATAACGGCGGCACGTTTATTAAACCCAGTATTATGAATGAGCAGGGCGAAATCCTCGAGATGCTCCCGAAGATTTCCACCAAAACTTTCGATGTGTCCAAAATGGGGGCAGCGCTTGGCGGCGGTGAAGATATTGACGGCCTCGGCGGCGGCGAACTGAACTCGGTAGAAAAGTATCTGGCGCTGCTGGACCCGGTCTATGAACCGCTGAAGGGCCAGGTGGACGGCATCGCCATGAGCTTCCCCGGGGTCAACGACGCGGAAAAAGGCTACTGCTACTCCGGCGGCGCATTCTTCTTCGCCGACGGGCAGCCTATGGGCCCGATCATGACCGAGCACTTCGGCATCCCGGTCACGATTGAAAACGACGGCAAATGCGCGGCACAGGCCGAGCTCTGGAAAGGCTCGCTGCAGGATGTCCAGAACGGCGCGGTTTTGGTCCTCGGCACCGGCATCGGCGGCGGCATCATCGTCAACGGCGAGATTCTGCGCGGCCGGCGGTTCTCGGCAGGCGAACTGAGCTATATGGTCAACGATATCTCGAATCCCACCAACATGGCCTCCAGCTTCACGACCGACTCGGCCATGGGCCTGTGCATGAAGCTCGCTTACGCCAAAGGGATGCAGCCGGGCGAAATCGACGGCTTTGGGGCTTTTGAGATGATCAAGTCGGGCGACCCGGTGGCGCAGGCGATCTTTGACAAGACCTGCGACGAGATCATCGGACAGGCGTATAACCTCACCTGCATCCTCGACCTGGACGCGGTCGCCATCGGCGGCGGCATCTCCCGCGAACAGCTGCTGATCGATACCCTCCAGCAGAAGGCTGAGCATTTGAACGCCAACAATCCCTGCGCCGCGTATTCTGCTTTCTACCCCAAGGTTTATATCCGTCCCTGCACCTTCCACAACGAGGCGAACATGGTCGGCGCGCTCTACCATCACCTCAAGCTGAGAGGACTGCTGAGCGCCCATGCGGATTGAGCTGAAAAAGCAAAAGAAAAAGGCGGCGTTGGTCCAGGCGGCTTATGAGCTGTTCATGAAACAGGGCGTCGGGGATACGGTCGTCAGCGACATCACCGAGCGCGCCGGGGTCGCCAAGGGTACCTTCTACCTCTATTTCCGGGGCAAGGACGACATCGTCGACGCGGTCATCGTCGTCCTCTGCCGCCATATCCTCGAAAAGGCTTACACCTCGATGCATGAGGCACGCACGGAGGATTTCACCGAAAACGCCGTCCTGCTGGCCGACGGCGTCCTCGGGTATTTCCAGAGCGATAAGGCGGCCCTGGAACTGATTCAGCGCAATTTCCGCTGGCCGGTCATCAAGGAGAAGTTTCACACCGACACCGACTCGGTCTGGAAATCGATCATGGAGGATATCCGGCAAAGCGACGAGCTGGGCGGCAAGGACGAAGCGGAGGTTTTGAAGATTCTCTACTGCCTGGTCGCCATGTGCGGCACAGTCGCCTATTCGTCGATCATCCGCAGCGAACCGGAACCTATCGAGAAGATGAAGCCGGTGATTTTTGAGATTATCCGCAAGAGCCTGCGAAATTGAGTAAAAGCCGCTGTTGTTATCATTCGCGTACATATGTATTTTATATGAGTACAATTTTCTGATGAAACCGTCCTGTTTTGCCGCAGGGCGGTTTTTGTTTTAGACAGATTGCACGAAAGAAAACAGCGTGGAAACAACATCCTGTCAGATTTGTGCGATAAGTGCACGGATTGTCGGACAAGATGAGAATATGGGCTTGTTTTCTGTGCGCGGGTAAAATACATTTTCATTTTATTCTGAAGTGCCGGATAGATAAAAAATGCACAATCGATTTAGTAAAAATAGGTAATTTGCGGATAAAGCGCGTTTTTTGTTGACAAATCTCCGTTTTGCATATATAATAGTAGCTGTCCCGAATTTCGGAGAGATTTTTGTGACTGCAACAGGTTTCAAAAAGTGTGTTTTGTACAAGGACACATTACATAAACATGTGCGGTATCCTTATGGATGAATCAACGGCAGCGTTTGTGATAATCGGCGGAACGGATCAATCCGTTTCCTACAGAGCACCGGAAACCTTGCGGGCATATGAGCATTTCAGATATTCAAATGTTTCAGGCAATCAACCGGGCGTGACGCAAAGTCCGAAGACTGCGAGCCTGACGAGCAGTCTCGCCCAGTTACCCCGCGTGCTATCCAGGCCGCGGCGAACAAGAGAGTTTTTGCCCAGTTTTTTCAATGACTTGAAAAACCCCCGCATTTTGCCTCCTACCTGGCGCGTTCGCCCAGCGTATGTTCCTCCGGGCCGAGCCCGTCGGTACGCGGGCGAATATCGCGAACAGGAAAGTTTTGCCCAGCTTTTTCAAAAGCTGGAGAAAGGAAGATAGAGAAATGAGCATGACTGAGATCCGCTGGCATGGCCGCGGCGGACAAGGCGCAAAGACCGCCTGCCTGCTGCTGGCTGACGCAGCGTTTGCTTCGGGCAAGTACGTCCAGGGTTTCCCGGAGTACGGCCCCGAACGGATGGGTGCGCCGATCACCGCGTACAACCGGATCAGCGACACCCGCTGCACCATCCATTCCAACATCTACACCCCTGACTACGTTGTGGTAGTCGATGAAACGCTGCTCAAGAGCGTCGATGTGACTGCGGGTCTGAAAGAGACCGGCGCGATCATCATCAACAGCGAGCGCTCCCCTGCCGAACTGCGGCCGCTCCTGAATGGATATAAAGGAAAGGTCTGCACCATTGACGCGCGCAAGATTTCGGAAGAGGCTCTGGGCCGGTATTTCCCCAACACCCCCATGCTGGCGGCAGCCGTCAAGGTCTCGGGCGTTGTGGAGCCGGAACGGTTTGTGGCCGATATGCGCGCCAGCTTCGGCCACAAGTTCGCCACCAAACCCCAGGTCATCGAGGGCAACATGAAGGCTCTCCAGACTGCAATGATGGAGGTAAAAGAAGGATGATTAAGGCTAGAGACATCCACGAGGACTGCGCATGGCAGCAGCTCACGCCCGGCGGCGAAGTCTATGAGGGCGGTACCTCCAAGACGTTCAAGACCGGCGACTGGAGAGTGAATGTGCCGGTTTATATAGCGGATAAATGCAAACAGTGCCTGCTCTGCGCACCCTACTGTCCCGATGGGGCTATCCCCGTCAAGGACGGCAAGCGGACCGATTTCGACTTCGACCACTGCAAAGGCTGCGGCATCTGCGCAAAGGTCTGCCCGTTTAAGGCCATTGAAATGAAGAAGGAGGAGGAGAAATAATGTCTGTACGCGAACGTCTTTCCGGCAATGAGGCGATTGCCCATGCCATGAAACAGATCGATCCCGACGTCTTTGCGGCGTTCCCGATCACTCCCTCCACCGAGATTCCCCAGTATTTTGCCCAGTATGTGGCAGACGGCAAGGTCGGCACCGAGTTCGTCACCGTCGAATCGGAGCACTCCTCCATGTCCACCTGCATCGGCGCTGAGGCTGCCGGTGCAAGAGCCATCACCGCGACTTCTTCCTGCGGTCTGGCGTATATGTACGAGGTGCTCTACGTTGCGGCTTCGATGCGGCTGCCCATTGTCATGGCCGTCGCAAACCGCGCCCTGACCGGCCCTATCAACATCAACAACGACCACTCCGACTCGATGGGTGCGAGAGACGCGGGCTGGATCCAGCTGTACGCGGAAAATAACCAGGAAGCATATGATAACTACCTGCAGGCGATGCCCATCGGCGAGGACGAGTCAGTCCGGCTGCCGGTCATGGTCTGCCAGGACGGCTTCATCACCTCCCACGCGGTCGAAAACATCGAGCTGTGTGAGGACGCAGAGGTCAAGGGCTTTGTCGGCGAGTATCACCCCGAAAACGCGCTGGTCGGGCACGAGAACCCGCTCGCGGTCGGCCCGTACGACACCTGCCCCTATTATATGGAACATAAGGTTCAGCAGGCCGAGGCGATGAAGAATGCCAAAGCGCGTATTCTCAAGGTAGCATCTGACTTCGAGAAGATGACCGGACGCAAATACGGCTTCTTCGAGGAGTACCGGATGGAAGACGCAGAGGCGGCTATCGTCGTCATCGGCTCGACCGCCGGTACCGCAAGAGCGGAAGTCGATATCCTCCGCGAGCAGGGCAAAAAGGTCGGCATGATCAAGGTCAGAGTTTTCCGTCCGTTCCCGGCAGAAGAATTGGCAGCGGCGCTCAGCCACGTCAAGGCAGTTGCTGTCATGGACAAGTCGGAAGGCTTTGCGGCTGACGGCGGCCCGCTGTTCCATGAGGTCCGCTCGGCTTGTTATGACCTGCCGCAGCGCCCGATGATGATCGATGTTGTCTTCGGCCTCGGCGGACGCGACTGCGCAACGACCGATATCGAACGCGTTTACAACCGGCTGTTTAAGATGATCGAGACGGGCGAGGTTGGCCCTGTCTATAACCACATGGGTCAGCGCGATTTACGCGAAGCGACTGTTTAATTAAGAGTGGAGAGTGAAGAGTGGAGAGTGGAGTTATGGTGCGCCGCGGATCGCGGCGCGATTAAATGACGCCGTTCCCGCAAGGAAAATAAGTAATTACTGGGACACTCTTTTCCCGCACGTTTTTTAGTGTTCAGTTTATGTTTTCCAAAAAATTGTACACTTCAAATTTGAGCGGAGCAGAGTGTAAGACAATAGCTTTCTTCCAAGCGTGCGCAAAACAAACTGAATCATGCGCCGAACCGGCGCATACCTTCACTTCACTCTTCACTCTCAACATTCCACTCTGAGCACACTTCACTCTTAAGCGAAGCTCTCCATATCGATTGAAAGGAATGAATAAATTGGCATATAATCTGAAACAGGAGCTTGCAAAGCCTGAGCGCTTTTCCAGCGGCCACCGCCTCTGTGCAGGCTGCGGCGCCGGTATCACTGCCCGCGCCATGCTCCGCGCGGTCGATCCGGAGGACCAGGCGGTCATCTGCAACGCCACCTCCTGCCTGGAGGTTTCCTCCTTCCTCTACCCGTTCACGGCCTGGGAGGACAGCTATATCCATGTCGCTTTCGAGAACGCTTCCGCTGTGGCAGGCGGCGTTGAGACTGCGGTCAAGGTACTGAAAAAGAAGGGCAAGCTCGACCCCGACAAGAAGGTCAAGGTCCTCGCCATCGGCGGCGACGGCGGTACATACGATATTGGTTTACAGTCTCTGTCCGGCGCCATGGAACGCGGCCATGACTACACCTACTTCTGCTACGACAACGAAGCGTACATGAACACCGGTATCCAGCGCTCCTCCTCTACCCCGCGTTTTGCCAATGCGACCACTACCCCTTCCGGCTCCGTCTCCACCGGCAAGGTCCAGAACAAGAAGGACCTTACCCAGATCATGGTCGCCCACGGCATCCCCTACGCCGCCCAGACCACCTTCATCGGCAATATGAAGGACTTCCATGAGAAGGCCCACAAGGCCATCTACACCGAAGGCCCGGCTTTCGTCAACGTCATGTCTCCCTGCCCGCGCGGCTGGCAGTACGATGCGGCCGATTTCGCGCTGATCTGCAAGATGGCGGTCGAGACCTGCGTCTGGCCGCTGTATGAGGTCGTGGACGGCGAGTGGCCCCTGACCTACGAGCCGAAGCAGAAGCTCCCCGTCGAAGAGTTCATGCGCCTCCAGGGCCGCTTTAAGCACTGCT
>CAMAJC010000108.1 GCA_945835425.1 uncultured Clostridia bacterium | reverse complement strand
TGACCGGCGGATGCTGCAGGCGATCATCGAAACCTATAACGGCGGGCCGGTGGGCCTGGACACGCTGGCGGCGCTCCTCGGGGAAGAGGCTGTTACCATTGAAGATGTGTATGAGCCCTATCTGATGCAGCTTGGGTTCCTCAGCCGGACACCCCGCGGCCGCTGCGTCACCGAACGCGCTTACCAGCATCTCGGCATCGCGCGGAACGGCCAGCAGTTTTTGCCTACGAAATAAATATCAAAAGCCTCATGAACACGTCTCCGAAAAAGCAGGGAGTCGAATAAATTAGAGCTTCCATAGAAATAAAAATAAAGGAATGAGTGCAGCAGATGAAAGCAGCATCCAACTGGCTCGATTATGAACTGATCGACACCTCTTCCGGCGAAAAGCTGGAACGATGGAAAAATATCACCCTGATCCGTCCCGATCCCCAGATCATCTGGAAGACCGAGCGGACAAGCCCTGCCTGGCGGCGGGCAGACGCCCATTATCATCGCTCCCGTACAGGCGGCGGTCACTGGGAATATGTCCATAAGCTGCCCCAGAGCTGGCAGGTATCTTATGGGGAACTGACCTTTAAAATCTCGCCGACCGGCTTTAAGCACACCGGCCTGTTTCCGGAGCAGGCGGTCAACTGGGATTTGTTTACAAAGCTGATTCAGGAAGCAGGACGGCCGGTCTCGGTTTTAAACCTGTTTGCCTATACAGGCGGTGCGACGCTGGCCTGTCTGGCGGCAGGAGCGAGCGTCTGCCATGTCGACGCCTCCAAGGGCATGGTCCAGTGGGCGAAAGAAAACGCAGCGCTCTCCAACCTCACCGGCAAACCGGTGCGCTGGATTGTCGACGACTGCGAGAAATTCGTCCTGCGGGAAATCCGGCGCGGGCACCGCTATGACGCCATCATTATGGACCCGCCTTCTTATGGGCGCGGGCCTGGTGGGGAAGTATGGCAGCTGGAAGAGAAGGTTTACGACCTTGTAAAGCTCTGCTGCGGCGTTTTGTCCGATCAGCCGCTGTTCATGGCGCTGAATTCCTATAATACGGGCCTGCCTGCTTCGGTCATGGCCTATCTGCTGGGCACGACCATCGGGCAGGAGCATGACGGCTATATCATTGCGGATGAAATCGGCCTGCCGGTCAAAGAAAGCGGACTGGTTCTGCCCTGCGGCGCAACAGCGCTCTGGACAGAGAAACAGATATAAACAGAAACATCCCATCGGGTAAAGGTGATGAAATGGAGAAGAAAGAGATAAACGTTTCCGGGCTGGTATTTGAATACCCCGGGGATGAAGAAGGTGCACCGGGATATCTGGTCCTCAAAGGACTGGACATGACCATCCCGGCAGGGCAGTTCGTAGCGGTACTGGGGCACAACGGCTCCGGCAAATCGACCCTGGCCAAGCATTTCAACGCGATCCTGACGCCGACCGGCGGCGATGTAATCGTCTGCGGCATCAATACTAAAGACGAGGACCGGCTGTTCGATATCCGGCAGCAGGTCGGCATGGTCTTCCAAAACCCCGATAACCAGATCGTCGCAACGATCGTTGAGGAGGACGTGGCCTTTGCTCTGGAAAACCTCGGTGTACCGCCGGCTGAAATCCGCAAGCGGGTCGATGACGCCCTCAAAGAAGTGGATATGTACGAATACCGGGAACATGCGCCGCATCAGCTCTCCGGCGGTCAGAAGCAGCGTGTCGCCATCGCCGGTATTCTGGCCATGCGGCCGGACTTTATCGTGCTGGATGAGCCGACCGCCATGCTCGACCCCAAAGGCCGCAGCGAAGTCATCCGCACCATCAAGGAACTGAACAAAAACTTTCATACGACTGTCGTCCTGATCACCCATTACATGGAAGAAGCCGTACAGGCTGACCGGGTCGTGGTCGTCGATAACGGGAAAATCCTGCGGGACGGCACGCCGAAAGAGGTTTTTTCGGAGGTCGAGCTGCTGAAAAGCGTCGGCCTGGATGTGCCGCAGGTCACGGAATTGGTCTATGAGCTGCGTCAGGAAGGGATTGACCTGCCGCAGGACATCCTGACAGAAGACGAATGCTACGAGGCGCTGAAAAAGCTGCTGGCTTAAAACGCACATAAATAGAAAGATGAAGGAAGGGCGAGCCAATTGGTTATTACGACTGAGCATTTAACCTATACCTACAGTCCCGGTACGCCGTTTGAAAAGGTTGCCGTCCGCGACGTATCACTGACGATCGAAAGCGGCGAAATGGTCGGCGTCATCGGGCACACCGGTTCGGGAAAATCCACCCTGATCCAGCATTTCAACGGCCTGTTAAAGCCCACCTCCGGGCGGATTCTGCTGAATGGGAAGGATATCTGGGGCGAAGGGATGAATATCCGCGACGTGCGCTTTAACGTCGGGCTGGTGTTCCAGTACCCGGAGTACCAGCTGTTTGAAGAGACGGTTTACAAAGATATCGCTTTTGGGCCGCACAACATGGGGCTGGACGACAAGGAAATCGACAAACGGGTGCATGAGGCGGCGGAGTTTGCCGGATTATCGGCCGACCTGCTGGAAAAAAGCCCCTTTGAACTGTCCGGCGGTCAGAAGAGACGCGCGGCAATCGCAGGCGTTATCGCCATGGAACCGAAGATCCTGATTCTGGACGAACCTGCAGCCGGTCTGGACCCCCGCGGACGCAACAAAATCCTCAACCAGATCCGGGATTACCATACCCACACCGGCAACACTGTTCTGCTGGTCTCCCACAGCATGGAGGACGTCGCAAACTTTGCCGACAAGATTCTGGTTATGAACAATGCCGAAATTTTCGCCTACGATACGGTGGAAAACGTCTTTGCCCGCAGCGAAGAACTGAAAAAAATCCGTCTCGCCGTACCGCAGATCACCAATGTTTTCCACCGGCTGCTGGACGACGGCCTGCCGGTGCCGGAAAACGTCTATACGGTGCCCTACGCCAAAAAGAAGCTGCTGCAGCTGCTGGCAGAGAAGGAGAATGCCCATGCTTAAAGACATTACCATCGGCCAGTACTTTCCCGGACATTCACCGGTCCACCGGATGGACCCGCGGATGAAGCTGCTGCTGACGATTTTCTATATCGTGATCCTTTTCTGCGTTTCCAATCCCTTCGGATTCATCCCGGCTGTGCTTTTTCTGGCCGGATGCTATATGGTTTCGCAGATTCCCATCAAAATGATTGCCAAGAGCATCAAGCCGATTCTGCCGATCATTATCTTCACCGGTATTTTGAACCTTTTCTTCATCGAAGGGGAATCGGTCCTGGTGCAGCTTGGCCCGATCCACATCAGCTGGCAGGGAATCTATACCTCGGTCAAGATGGCGCTGCGGCTGGTGCTGCTGATCGCAGGCACCTCGCTGATGACCTACACGACTTCGCCCATTGCCCTGACCGACGCGATTGAGCAGCTGCTCTCGCCCTTAAAAGTCGTCCATTTTCCCGCTCATGAGCTTGCGATGATGATGTCGATCGCCCTGCGGTTCATCCCGACGCTGGTGGAGGAGACCGACAAGATCATGTCGGCCCAGAAAGCACGCGGCGCGGATATGGACAGCGGCGGGCTGATCCAGCGGGCAAAGGCTCTGATCCCAATCATGATCCCGCTGTTTATCTCCGCTTTCAGACGGGCAGAAGAGCTTGCGCTGGCGATGGAGTGCCGCTGCTATCACGGCGGCGAAGGGAGAACCCGGATGAAGCAGCTGAAATATTCCCATCTGGACTTTGTTGCCCTGGGAGTCACGACGGTGCTGCTTGTTATCATCATCATTCTGAACATCATTCCGATGCCGTTTTTGAATTGGCTTCTGTAAGGAGGGGTAGTGTGCGGCGGCTGCTGTTTGAGATCGCTTATCAGGGCACCCGGTACCATGGGTACCAGGTGCAGGCAAACGCTGTAACCGTTGCCAGTACCCTGCAGGATGCCATCGAAAAGGTCTGGGGACGCAGGGAAGGCATCACTGGCTGCTCCCGCACCGATACCGGCGTCCACGCCAGACAGTATTTTTTCCATATGGACACCGAGCACACTATTCCGGTGGACGCGGCTGTCCGGGCGTTGAACGTCAATCTCCCGGGCGATATCGCGGTTTTGTCCTGCCGGGAAGTGCCGGGCGATTTTCATGCCCGCTATAACGTATGCTGGAAAGAGTATACCTACCAGATTTGGAACGCGCCGGTCCGGAACCCGTTTCTGGACGGGATGGCGCTCCAGTATAAATACCCGCTGGACGCGCAGCTGATGGACCGGTGCGCTGCGGAGTTTGTCGGTACCCATGACTTCCGGGGCTTTTGCAGCACCGGCAGCAAAGCCAAACCGACCTTCTCCGACGGCGGAGAATCGACCACCCGCACGATCTACAGCTGCCATGTGGAAAGGGAAGGGGATATGGTCCTCTTCCGGGTCTGCGGAGACGGGTTTCTGTACAATATGGTGCGGATCATGGTCGGGACGCTGCTGCCAAACGGCAGGGAAGTCCTCAAACCTGGCGATCTGACCCGGATCATCGAAAGCGGAGACCGGAAACGCGCAGGAATTACCGCTCCTGCGGCCGGGCTTTATCTGACAAAAGTTTCTTATACCCCTTATGAACCAAAGGATGGTGTTACCAACGGCTAAAAATCCCTTACAGCGGAAAGAAAAAGACCGATACGATCTGGACGCTTACCGCAGAAGTGTAAAACTGAAAAAAATCAGGCGGATCATTCTGACGGTCATGTCGCTGCTCATCATCCTGATTGTACTGCTGGGCGGTATCTACCTCTACCGGAACTACGACGTCGACAATCTGGCACAGACCCTGACCGGCGGGCAGACCGAAACCGGCACCGTCATCAGCAATTCATTCCCGGTTTCGCTGGGCGGCGAAATCCCGCAGGAGCTGACCACGACAGGGAACTCCCTTGTGCTGCGGACGACCGATGAAGTCATCTTTTTTGATAACGGCGGCAGCACCCAGCACAGCTTTACCCACCGGTACACAAACCCCGTCCTCAAAAGCGGCGGCAGCAGACTCCTTACATACGACCGCGGCGGCTACGGCTACCGGATTGACTCCGGTTCCGGCCTCCATTACAGCGGCCGCACCGAATCGACCCTGATCACCGGCACGATCAGCAGCCGCGGCAGCTACGCCCTGGCTGTCAGCGAGACCCGCTATGCCGGCAGCGTCATCGTCCACAGCCGCAGCAACGAGGAGATTCTGCGCTGGTACTCGGCCAGCGACCAGATCGTCGACCTGGCTTTCTCGGACGACGGCGCGTACCTGGCTATCGCCTGTGTCGGCTTTGAAAGCAACAGCCTGGTGGCCAAGGTGTATATTATTGACGTCAACCGGCCGTCCTCCGAAGAAAAGGGCGTCGCTGCCTTCGCAGGCGCCATGCCGGTCGCGGTGGATTATAAGTCGGACGGTTCGATCCATCTGCTCTGCGACACCTTCGTCGGCGTTATCTCCGGCGACCTGCAGACCCAGCTGGAAGTGCCTTTTTCCAACTCGATCTACCGCTATGTCTTCACCCCGAGCCGCACGATCCTGCTCAATACCGACACAAGTGCCGTGTCCTTCACCCTTACCAGTGTCGACCGCAGCGGAAATAAAGAAGACGTGCAGGTAAAGGGCGGCGGCAACGATGTCTGCGTCGACGACAACGGCATGATCTACCTGCTGGAAAAGACGTCGATTCTGACATTCGACTCTTCTCTTGAACTGAAAAAAGAACTGGCGACCGACTCGTCCGTCTTCGCTATGGCAACCCTTGGGAACAAGCTGTACCTTCTGAGCGACTCCAAACTGGCCCGCTGGGAAGATATGGCGCTCAGTTAAGACACCTGAGCTGTGTCTTAACCAAACGTATTTGTGGAGGAATGTATATGCTCGAGGCATTAACCCCCAGTCTGATTCTGGACCTCATTGTGATTCTGATCACCGTCGGTTTTATCTGGTACGGCATCCGCAGAGGATTCCTGGTCATGCTGGTCAATTCCTGCGGACGGCTGTTAAGCTGTATCGGCGCTTATATCGGCAGCCGCGCACTGGCGACGACGATCTATCAGGTTTATTTCCGCGACAAGCTGATCGACTCCATTTCCGGCTCCATCACCGGCTCGCTGGCAGAATATGACCCGACCATGCAGATTTCCGCGGCGATGCAGGAGGTGCCCGGCATCCTGCGGAATATGATCTACGGGATGTTCGGCGAAACGTCCAACATCGTGGATATGATCGGAGATTCCCTCACGGGAACCGTGACCTCCCTGTCGACCAACCTCGTCGACCAGATTGTATACCCGGTCATCTACATCATCCTGCAGAGCGTTTTGTTTCTGCTTTTGTACACCTGCCTGAAGATCGTTATCGGTGCCCTGAGCGAGACCCTGCGCAATATCCGCAAATGCGTCCTCGTCGGCGTTCCGGACATGATCTGCGGCGCGCTGCTCGGACTGGTGGAAGCGGTGCTGTGTATTTTTGTGATTGTTGTGATCATCAAGCTGCTGATTTACTGCAGCGGCAGCCGAATCCCATTTTTGACCGATGAAACGATCGATTCGACCAGGCTCTTTAAAACATTTTACGAGCTCAGCCCCTTCAGTGGGAAATGGTCCTCGTGATTTTACGAATTGGTTACTTTTTTTTCACGTTTCATCCCCACATGCAAAATAATCTTCGACTATAATAGAGTATGGCTTCGTATACTAAAGAAACTTTGATTTTATGTTTTCTTCCGCTGCAGATAAGCGGAAGCAGATTCGCATACGCTTCTTAACAGACGCTGATATGTCTGAAGTTTCCTGAAATAAAAGCTA
>CAMAJC010000107.1 GCA_945835425.1 uncultured Clostridia bacterium | reverse complement strand
ATAGAAGAAATGTACAAAACTGAGCCGGTTTTCTGTAGGATGCAGGATTGACGAAATAGCCGAAAAATGATACAATATAATAGAATAATTATTTATTTTATGAAAGAAGGCTGACTATGTTTTGTTCAGACGCGGTATATGAGCAGGTGCTCGCCATTCGGAAAGCAAACCGGAAACGGCTGGAAGAAAAGCTTTTGGATGTGCAGGGAGAAGAAGCCTATATCCCGACCCGTGCCGGTGAGACGCGGGTGCTGATCTATGCGCCGGGGTCGGAAGGACCGGTGCCGGTCTATTTTGACGTGCACGGCGGCGGCTTCATCATGGGCCATCCGGAGGACGACGACGAGTTTTGTCAGCGGGTGTGCGAAACACTGGGGGTCATGGTCATCGGCATCGACTACCGCCTGGCGCCGGAATACCCCTGTCCGTCGGATAAAGAGGACGTCTACGATGTGATTCAGTACGTCCACGACAACGCCGCCCAGTTTGGCATCGACCCGGAGCGGATGGCGGTCGGCGGACACTCCGCCGGTGCGAATATCTCGTCTGTCGTCGCCAAGTGGGCCAAGGAGACGGGTGATTTCACCCTCCGCTGCCAGATTCTCGACTATCCGCCGATGGATATCCAGACCAACCCTTACCAGAAATTCTTCACCGAGGGCGCGATTCCGCCCCAGGTCGCCGATATGTTCAACGACTGCTATATCGATCGCGCCCATGCGGGGGACTCCGACTGCTCGCCGATTTTCTGCAGCGATGAGGAGCTTATGGGCCAGTGCCCGGCAGTGGTCCTGACCTGCGAGATCGATTCTCTGCGGGATGAAGGGGAGGAGTACGCCCTGCGGCTGATGAAAGCCGGGGTGGAAGTGACCGCCAAAAGGTTTCAGGGTGTGCCGCACGGCTTTACGATGCACGAGGGCGACCCGGCGGCGCTGGAAGGCCAGCTGATGATGATCGACGGACTGCGCCGGTACCTTTTATAATGTATTTATTTACCGAAAGGAATGAATATGATGAAATATCAAAAACTGTTTACGCCGGTCAGCATCGGTAATGTGCAGCTGAAAAACCGCTTTGCCATGGCGCCGATGGGCCCGCTGGGGCTGGGCGACGGAGACGGCGGCTTTAACCAGCGCGGCATCGACTATTACACCGAACGCGCCAAGGGCGGCACCGGCCTGATCATTACCGGCGTCACCTTTGTCGACAACGAGGTCGAGGAGCACGGCATGCCCAACTGCCCTTCGCCCACCTACGATTCGGTGCACTTTACCCGCACTGCCCGCGAGATGACCGAGCGCGTCCACGCTTACGGCTCCAAGATTTTCCTCCAGATGTCGGCTGGCTTTGGCCGCGTCACCATTCCTACCAACCTCGGCGAATATCCGCCGGTTGCGCCGTCCCCGATTCCGCACAGATGGCTGGACAAGACCTGCCGGGAACTGACGGTTGAGGAGATTCATAAGATCGTAAAATCCTTCGGCCTTGGCGCTTATAACGCCAAGCGCGCCGGCTTCGACGGCGTCCAGATTCACGCGGTCCATGAGGGGTACCTGCTCGACCAGTTCGCGATCTCGATGTTCAACCACCGCACCGACGAGTACGGCGGCAGTCTGGAAAACCGGCTCCGCTTCGCCAAAGAGGTTGTCGAGGAGATCAAGGCCAGATGCGGCGAGGACTTTGTCGTGACGCTCCGTTTCAGCCCCAAGAGCATGATCAAGGACTGGCGTGTCGGCGCCCTGCCCGGGGAAGATTTCGTCGAGATGGGCCGCGACCTGCCGGAGGGCATCGAGGCGGCCAAGCTGCTGGTCAGCTACGGTTATGACGCGCTGGACGTAGACGTCGGCTCCTACGACGCCTGGTGGTGGAGTCATCCGCCGATGTATCAGGAAAAGGGCCTCTACCGCACCTATGCAAAGCTGGTCAAGGACGCGGTCGATGTGCCGGTCATTCTTGCCGGACGTATGGACAACCCCGATATGGCGCTGGCTTCGCTGGAAAACGGCGACTGCGATATCATTTCCCTCGGCCGTCCGCTGCTGGCTGACCCCGATTATGTAAACAAGCTGCGCTGCGGCAGAACCGACGAAATCCGTCCCTGCATCTCCTGTCAGGAGGGCTGCATGGGCCGCATCCAGAACTATTCAATGCTCAACTGCGCAGTCAACCCGCAGGCCTGCAAGGAAGGTCCGAACGCTTACCGGCCGATTCTGCAGGCAAAGAAGGTCATGGTCGTCGGCGGCGGTGTCGCAGGCTGCGAAGCGGCGAGAGTGCTGGCGATCCGCGGACATCAGCCGGTGCTGTTTGAAAAGAGCGGCGTGATCGGCGGCAACCTGATTCCCGGCGGCGCGCCGAAGTTTAAGGAGGACGATATCGCCCTGGCCAAATGGTACGCGCGGCAGATGGAGCTGCTGGGCGTGGAAGTCCATATGAACACCGAAGTGACGGCGGAAATGGCCCTCAACGGCGGTTACGACGCAGTCATCGTCGCGACCGGTTCGACTCCCAAGGTCTTTAAGCTGGGCGACGATGAGAAGGTCTATACGGCGGCAGACGTCCTGACCGGCGTCAAGGACCCCGGCAACAAGACTGTCATTGTCGGCGGCGGTCTGGTCGGCCTGGAGCTGGCGCTCGATCTGGCGGACAAGGGCAAGGACGTCACGGTTGTCGAGGCGATGGACAAGCTGCTGGCGGTAAACGGCCCCATCTGCTCCGCAAACAAGGAAATGCTGCTGGAGCTGATTCCGTTCAAGGGCGTCAAGAGCGTCTGCGGCGCGAAGGTGACCGGTTATAACGGCGGCAAGCTCACCTATGAAAAGGGCGGCGAAACGGACTCCATCGAGGCGGACAGCGTCATTTTGGCGGTCGGCTACAAGGAGGAAAACAGCCTCTATCAGCAGCTGCAGTTCGAGATTCCGAACCTCTATCTGCTGGGCGACGCCAAGAATGTTTCCAATATCATGTACGCGATTTGGGACGCATTTGAGGTCGCGAACCACATTGACTGATGTCATTTTGCTTAAAGTGTTTTCTCCCGCCGCAGGCGGGAGAAAACGCGCTTGGGTATACTTCCCGGAAAGCAGAAAGTTGAATGACTAAGAGGTTACTAAAATAAAAAATACCGGAGAGGGAAACTTCTCCGGTTTTTTATCTCAGTGATTGCCGCCGCAGCCGTGTTTGTCTTCGTTGCAGGTGTGTTCTCCGCAGTTATGTCCGCCTTCATGATGATGGCCGCAGACAGTACCTGGATTGTAGATCAGCTTCCCTTCCAGCAGGGCTTTGACGCTGTCGTCCGCGCTGCCCGAAACGCCGGGATAGAGGGCGATGCCTGCCTCCGCCAGAGCGTTTCTTGCGCCGCCGCCGATGCCGCCGCAGACGAGGGCGTCGACGCCGTGGTTTTTCAGAAATCCGGCCAGAGCGCCGTGGCCGCTGCCAACCGCGCTGACGACCTCGGAGGAGAGGATAACGCCGTCCTGCACCTCGTAGATTTTAAAGGCCTCACAATGGCCAAAATGCTGGAAAATAAGCCCGTTTGCGTAAGTTACTGCGATTTTCATAGTTTTCTTCCTTTCCGTTTCCGCCGTTTTCATTGGGAGGACGCTGTCGAAGCGGCAGCGCCCTTTGCAGCCGCAGCCGGCCCATGAGCCGCCGCAGACTTCGTAGTCTCCGCCGCCGATTTTCAGCTCCATCCCGCCCACAAGGCACTGCGCCAGCTTATACCGTGCGCTCTCATAGATCGCCTGGACGGTGGTGCGGGCGACGTTCATCTGCTCGGCGCACTGCTGCTGGCCCATCCCTTCCAGGTCGATGAGCCGGATGGTCTCAAATTCATCGAGGGTCATTTCAATTACCTGCGCAGCGCTCTTTTCCAGCGGACCAAACCGGCCGCAGGACGGCTCCGCGCAGATTCTCCTTCTTTTGCATGGCCTTGGCAGAAGACCACCTCCCAACAATTTCAGGCATATGTCATTAACTGCTATTATAATACCGGGAACGGGTTTTGTCAACAGAATATTTGACATATGCCTAAAATATTTTGCTTCCAGCCGGTATTTTCCACCTTCTTGTGAAAAAGCGCGTCCTGTGGTATAATGAAAAAGGTAAACCTGTGGGAAATGGGGGAAAGGGATGTTTTGGATTATTCTCGGAGCGCTGGTGCTCCTTTACTGTATCGTGGTCAATATGAAGCTGGGGAAAGTGCGGTTTTCTCTGGTTCCGGCGTTGGGCGGCGCGGCGCTGATTCTGCTGGGGGTGTGCATCCTCGCTTTTCCGGAGCAGATGATTGTCTGGTTTATGCAGTTTGCAGCGACAGCTCTGCTGCTGGTGCTGGCAGGGGTGGAATGCACCGTGCTGGCAGGGAGCCGCAAAGATGACGGCGGCGCGAAAATGCAGCCGGATTATACGATTGTACTGGGCTGCGGGCTGAAAAAAGGGAACCGGATGACCTCGACCCTGCTGGAACGGCTGGAGCTGGCGAAAAAGCTTTATAAAGGCGAAAAGCTCGTCCTCTCCGGCGGCCAGACGCCCAGAGAAACCGTTTCCGAAGCCAGTGTGATGACGAAATGGATGATGGAAAACGGCGTGCCAGCAGAGCTTCTGCGGGCGGAGGACAGCTCCCTCAACACAAAACAGAACCTGGAAAACTGCAAAGCGCTGCTGGAAGCAGAAACGGGGACGGAGATCGGGAACCTGTCGGTGCGGATTATCACCAGCGATTTCCACGCCGGACGAGCGAGAAAGCTCGCCGAAGAATGCGGTTACGGGGAAGTGCCGGTCTGCGGCAGTAAGACGATGCCGCTGATTGCGCCGATGTACCACCTGCGGGAATGCCTGGCCGTGATTTACGGCGGGCTGCGAAAGAAGGGAAACTGACTTGACAACGGGAAACAAGCTGCCGAGCTTTGTGGCGGTGCCGTCGGAGATTATTGACGAGCATCTGGGCAGGGTCAGCGGCATCTACATAAAGGTGATTCTGTATATCCTGCGGGCGAACGCCGTCGACCCGCCCTGTATCGCGAAGGCCCTTTCGGTGCCGGTCAGCGAGGTGGAGGAGGCGGTGCACTACTGGTGCGGCTGCGGCATCCTACCGGAAGAGGAGGTCAACGCCCAGCTGCAGGCGGCCAAAAAGCGCCGGGAAGAGGACAAAAAGGCGGCGCTGCCCACACCTTCGCCGGAAGCGGTGCGGGCTGTGGACTTTGCTCAGAGCGCCAAGCGGGAGGACGTGCGCTTTTTGCTGACCACCGCGGAGCAGATTTTAGGGCGGCCGCTCAACTCCACCGAGCAGAAGGGCTATGTCTTTTTCCTCGAGGACTACGATATGCCGGCGGACGTGATCGTCATGGCGATTGAGTTTTGTGCGATGCACGGCAGGGCAAACTATAAATATGTGTCCAAAATGCTGGCGGGCTGGCACGATGAGGGCATCAACACCCATCCGCTGGCGGAAGAGTACATACGCGTCCGCACCGAGCGGCTCAACCACGAAGCCGAGATCATGGAGACCTTCGGCATCAAAAACCGGGGCCTGACCACCTCCAACCGCAAGTACATCATGCAGTGGTACAACGACTACGGCTTTGATATCGAGATGATCCGGATGGCGTACGAACGGGCAATCGACCAGATCGGCCAGCCCTCTTTTGCCTATATCGGGAAGATTTTGCAGAACTGGCATGAGATGGGCCTGAAAACACCCCAGGACGTCATCGAAAAGGACCTGCCGAAGCGGAAGAATAATAAAAATAATAATGACGACCGGTCGTATGATATCGACGAATTTGACCGGCAGGGATTTGATCTGCCGGACTTTCAGTAAGGGAGGCTGCCTATGGGCAATGAGATTTTTCAGGAGGCGAAGCGCCGGATTGACCGCCGCCGGATGAACCAGCAGGTGGCTCTTTCGGCCCGGCTGGACGAAATTCAGGAGAAGGTGCCCGAAGTCATTCAGGTTCGCCGCCAGCTGGCTATGACTTCCGCGGAAATCAGCAAACTGATTTTGCAGAAAAATACCGATATAAAGGCAGGCATCGCCCGTATCGAAAAGGTCAATCTGGAACTGCAGCAAAAGGAAAAAGACCTGCTGCGCCAAAACGGTTATCCGGAAGACTATCTGGAGCTGCGGTATGACTGCCCGCTGTGTCAGGACACCGGCTTTGTCGACGGAAGGCGCTGCCGCTGCCTGGTCGAGGAGATGCGGAAACTGAGCATTGAACAGCTGAACCATATCTCTCCGCTGCAAAAGAACACTTTTGATACCTTTGACCTCAGTTTTTATCCCAACGAGACCGACCCAAAAACCGGCCAGAATCCGTATATGTCGATGCAGCGGGTGCTGCGCTACTGTAGGCAGTACGCAGAGAATTTCCGTCCGGGTAACCCCAGCATTTTTATGATGGGAGAAACCGGTCTGGGGAAAACGCATCTTTCCCTTGCTATTGCGGGTGAAGTCGCGGCGAAGGGATATAATGTGGTTTACGGTTCGGCACAGGACTTGCTGCGCAGGGTCGAAAATGAGCATTTCGGCCGCGGAGAAGACCAGAATACGCTGGAAACGATGCTGGATGCCGACCTGCTGATTCTGGACGACCTCGGCGCGGAGTTCGGCAGCAATTTCACCCAGTCGATTGTCTACAATATCCTCAACAGCCGCCTTTCTTCCGACCGGCCTGTCATTATCAGTACGAATCTGAAAGCCGGGGAACTGGAAGAAAAGTATGCCAAACGGGTGGTCTCCCGGCTGTTCACCCAGCTGGTGCAGATGCGCTTTATCGGCAAGGATGTGCGGCAATTAAAACGCCAGCGGGAAATGGCGGCGCGGAAATAAATAAA
>CAMAJC010000106.1 GCA_945835425.1 uncultured Clostridia bacterium | reverse complement strand
GAAGGGTGAATAAACATGACTATACAGGAAACTGAACAGCTGCGCGGACTGCTAAATGATGCGCAGGCCGTCCTGATCGGCGCAGGCGCCGGGCTGTCCACCTCGGCAGGGTTTGTCTATACGGGTGCGCGTTTCCGGGCGCATTTCGCCGATTTTGAAGAGAAATACGGCTTTCACGATATGTATTCCGGCGGCTTTTACCCCTATGAGACCGAGGAGGAAAAGTGGGCTTATTGGAGCCGATATGTCTATATAAACCGCTACGAGGACCCGCCGAAGCCGGTTTATGAGCAGCTGCTCCGGCTGGTGCGGGACAAGGACTACTTTGTCCTGACCACCAACGTCGACCACTGTTTCCAGAAGACCGGTTTTGATAAGCAGCGGCTGTTTTATACCCAGGGCGACTACGGCCTGTTCCAGTGTTCAAAGCCCTGCCACAATTCGACCTACGACAACGAAATGGCGATCCTGCGGATGGTGGCGGAGCAAAGGGATATGCGCATCCCGCCCGGGCTGGTGCCCCGCTGCCCCCAATGCGGACAGCCAATGAGCATGAACCTGCGGGCCGACGCGACCTTTGTGGAGGACGCGGGCTGGCACAGGGCGGCAAAGCGGTATGAGGATTTCGTCCGGCGGCATCAGGGGATGAAGGTGCTCTACCTCGAGCTGGGCGTCGGAATGAACACGCCCGGCATCATCAAGTACAATTTCTGGGGACAGGTCTACCGGAATCCGGAAGCGCACTACGTCTGCATCAACTTCGGCGAAAGCTTCGCGCCCAAAGAAATCGCCGACCGGTCGCTCTGCATTGACGGGGATATCGGCGAAGTATTGGAAAAAATCTGAGAAAACTTAAAAAGGCTGCAAGGCTCCATCAAACGGAACCTTGCAGCCTTTTATTCATGTAAACAGCGAGCAGCCCTGCCGCTTATAATCCGCAATCGCCTTTTGCAGCAGCGGAACCGGCCAGCCGGTGTGCAAAGATAAGCAGTCGATGCAGAGAAAGCGCTCTGCGCCGCGGTTTATGAGCTTGCGGTAGAGGGCGGTCTCGTCGTGGGACAGTTCCCGTCCGCATTTTTCACAGCAGGGTGTCCGCAGCAGCGCGGTCATGCCTTTACGATGCGGCAGAGATAGACGCTGCAGTCATGGGCTTCGACTACCGGATTCATGAACTCTTTGACCGTCCGCTCCTCACCCGTAAAGACCTCCCGCATATGGAGGGCGCGGCCGCTGGAGGCGGTCAGGCCGATGTTTTCCAGGAAGAAGGGAATCTGTCCGCCGGTCTCGGTCATGTTGAAGAAACCGACCGCCAGTTCATTGTCCGAAAGGTGCTTGACCAGCACGATCCGTCCCGGGAACCAGCTCATTTCGGTGGCGAGGAAGGCCGGACGCGCTTCGGGGTCTTGGTTGATCCGCAAAAGGTCCCGGTTGGTGACCAGCTTCAGCAGCCCGTCGGTCATCGTCCGGATATCGCCGCCCAGCATCAGCGGTGCGGAATAGATGCACCAGAGGGCGAACTGGGTCTTGTACTCGGTGTCGTTGCAGCCGAGGCTCCCGACGTTGCCCTTGCCGTACATGCCGATGGTCAGCATATCGATATCGTTGTAGCAGCCGGGCGCAGAATAGGCAAGGTTGTCCAGCTGGCTCATGGCGATGTCCCGCATCGAGGCCCAGCTGTCGTTGATGTCGCCGGTGGAGCGGTACATATGGGCGCCGGTCGAGCGAATCCATTTGTTTACCTCATCGCTGCCCCAGTTGCAGGCGGAAAAGAGAATATCCCGGCCGCAGGATTTCAGCGCCATGCTCATCCGGTGGTACAAAACGGGGCCGTTGGCGGTGGAGGGCTTGTAGCAGAAATCGTATTTGAGGAAATCGCAGCCGTACTCGGCAAAGGTCTCGGCGTCGAGAAACTCATGGTCAAAGCTGCCGGGATAATCGGCACAGGTACGCACCCCTGCGCAGGAATACATCCCGAATTTCAGCCCTTTTTCATGGACATAATCAGAAAGCGCCTTCATGCCATAAGGGAATTTGACGGGATCGGGGACGATCTTGCCGGTTTCAGGGTCGCGCTCCCGCTTGGACCAGCAGTCGTCAATTACAAGGTACTCATACCCTGCGTCCTTCAGCCCCAGCTTTACCATCGCGTCGGCCGTTTCCCGTACCAGCGCGTCGCTGATGTTTTCCCCGAAGGTGTTCCAGGTGTTAAAACCCATGGGCGGTGTTTTAATCTGCATACGTTTTACTCCCTTTCAAGTAATAATAATGTAGGCTCTGCATTATTCGGCTCCCTGCCTTTTCAGAGACGTATTCATGCGGCTTTTCCAGAGTTTCCTTATCTGTCTGACAGATACCCTTATCAGACAAAAACGGCGGACAGAAAATCTGCCAGCCGTTTGCTCCAATGTATACAGGCTTTTATCAGCCCTGCTGTCTGCCGCCGCGACGGCCGCCGAAGCTGCCCCGCTTGCCGTCGGTGTTGCGCTTGAGGTCGGAGATTTTCTCGTCGCTGCGCGCCATAAATTTGGACAGCATATCCTCAAAGTCCTTGCTGCCGGATTCCTTGGGGGTGCGGTTCCAGTCCCTGGGAGCGCTGTAAACCTTCTCTCCGCCCTCAGAACGGTTATTGTCCCGGTTATCACGGTTATCCCGGCGCGGACCGCCAGGTTTCCCCTCAGTGCGGGGACGGAACGGACGCTGCCCCTGCTTGTTCTGGGGAGGCGTATCCATCGCCTGCTTGACCGAAAGACTGATCTTTCCGTCATCAGCAATGTTTAGTATTTTTACCTTGACCGTCTGACCCTGTGTCAGAAAGTCGGTGATCTCTTTTACATAGGTCGGCGCAACCTCGGAGATATGGACCATGCCGGTCTTCCCTTCCCCAAGATCCACGAACGCCCCAAATTTGGTGATACCTGTGACCTTGCCTTCGACGATCTTTCCAATTTCCAGCTGCATAAGTTACTTAGCTGCCTCCCTTAAATTTTTTACTGATTGCCGGAGGCATTGTAAAATACCTGTTCTTCCGGAAAGATGAGCCCGAGTTTTTCCCTGGCGGTGCGAATCACATAGTCATAGTCCGCGCCCTCTTCAATGCGGGCGTCGAGCTGCGCGTTTTCGATTTCCTGTTCAGCACATTGCTGCTCCAAACTGTCAAGCTTGTTCTGGTAGGATGTAATATCGACCTGAAGCACCATAGACGAAATTGCAAGATAGACTACCAAAGCAAAAATAGCGATGCCGAACAACCGATTGACCTTACTTTTTTTGCCCTTCATCAAAATAGCAATCCCCCACTATCAGTAATATTTAATTCTATTATACACAGACCCTTTCCCGGTTGCAAGCAAATTTTTATGAATCCGGTTGATTCCCGATATTTTCGTCGGTATCTACAGTTTTATTCCTGAATTTTCGGGCAACTATACTAATGATTTTTGCGCATATATGTATAGTGCCGTGAAAGGCCCGTTTAATCCCTCTGGAAAGATGCAGCATCAGGAAAAACACTGCCCGGCCCACCGTCAGATAATAAATCAAAAATCCGAGCAGTTCCCCGACCAGCAGAAAGACCCGGAGTTTGCCGTAGGTGCGGGAAAGGAAGAAGAGGAAGTTCATAGCGGTGATGAGCAGGAAAAAGAGCCCGTCTTCGATAAACGCAAGCTTTTCCCCTGTCGGGATGAACAGCCGCAGCACCCGAAAGCCGTCATACAAGACCCCGAAACTGCCGCCCAGCAGGCAGGAACTGAGAAAAAGCAGCGCCTCGCCCGCGATCATTTCCCGCTCCTGCGAAAGAAGGAAAACAGTCCGCCGCCCGGCTCTTCGTCGGTGTAATAGAGGGCAGACACCTTTCCTTCCAGGGTAAAATCGCCGCCCTCGGTGGAAAGGTCGAGGATATGAAGGTTTTCACCGCGAATCTCCAGCCGTCCCATGACCGTATAGAGCACCACCTGGTTTTCGTCGAAACAGTCCACCTGCTCGATACCGCTGACCGCCAGCCGCTTCCGTTCATCCAAAATCAGCTGATGCGGCATCCTCTGCTTCCCGGCTTCCGCTTGCTTTTTGTCCATCCCCGCACATCCTTTCGTTGGCATAGCTAAGTTTATGCGGGAAAGGGCGGGTTTATGACAGGCGTTAGAGATAGAAAAAGGCCAGCCTTTTGCGGCTGGTCCTAATCCCGTTTATTCCGGCAGAATCTCATAAAGCCCCGAAGCGTTTTCTTTGGTCGCGTATTCCGATACCGAGAGGACGCGGACCTTCATCGGCTTGCCGACGGTGATCTCCAGAATATCGCCCTCCTTGACCTCGTAAGAGGCGCGGGCAGGCTTGCCGCCGACCAGAATCCGTCCGGCATCGCAGGCTTCGTTGGCGATGGTGCGGCGCTTGATGATACGGCTGACTTTCAGATATTTATCCAGTCTCATGGTTATCTTCCTTTCTGTAAATTGATATAAGGTTGAATGTTATCGGGCGACCTGGGGGGTCGCCCCTACATCTTCTCAAAAAGCGTGATTGATATGGTAGGGGCGATCCCTCGCGGTCGCCTGCCAAAATATGTCCCCGCGTCGAACTAAAAAAGGCTGACGCGAAAACCGCGTCAGCCTGTCTAAAGCGTTCCAAATTATTTGGCAACTGCTTCCTTCAGAGCTTTACCAGCCTTGAAAGCGGGAACCTTGGTAGCGGGGATGGAAATAGCCTCGCCGGTAGCAGGGTTCTTGCCTTCTCTTGCAGCGCGGTCACGGACCTCAAAGGTGCCGAAGCCGACCAGCTGAACCTTATCGCCGGCGATCAGTGCGTCGGTGATGCTCTCGATCACAGCTGCAACAGCCTTTTCGCTGTCTTTCTTGGTCAGTTCGGTTTTATTCGCAACTTCATTAATCAGTTCGGTTTTCGTCATTTTTATGTTCCTCCAAGTTATATTCAATCCGGGGTATCCCGCGGATCATTGAAATTGTTGTGGGCAATCCCACCTGCGCGCAGGTCAATAGGTCTCCGCAATGGGCTTTCCGGTTTTATCCGACTCTTTCTCCGCCTGGTCGAACCGGCCAATCAGCCCTTTGCAGGCCGACAGAAGCTCCATTTCCGCGTCCAGTCCCTTTTCTCTGGCCGAGCCGACGACCGCCATCAGAAGCGCTCCGAGCGCCTTTCCGGCCTCGTCTGCGTCCCCGTCCCGGGCATCCTGCCAGCGGGTAAAAGCCGTCTGCAGGCTGTCCGCCGCACACTGCGTTGCCGGTGCGCCGGCCTTATCCGCCCTTTTCAGCAGCTTATCGGCCCGCATCAGCGCCGGGAACGTCTCCGGAACAAGCCGCAGCGTTTCGGTCTTGTTCTCGGTCCCTTTGACCTCGTTTTTGATCTTTTCCCAGTTATCCAGCACCTGTCCCGAACCGCTGACCGACAGGTCCGAAAAGACATGCGGATGACGGATAACCATCTTGCGGGTGACGTCGGTAATCACCTCGTCCAGGGTAAAGCGGCCGTTTTCCTCCTCGATCTGTGCATGAAACAGCACCTGAAACAAAACGTCGCCCAGCTCTTCCCGCAAAAGCACCGGATCTTCCCGGTCGATCGCCTCGACTGCCTCGTACGTTTCCTCGATAAAGTCCCGGCGGATACTCTCGTGGGTCTGTTCACGATCCCACGGGCAGCCGTCCTCCGCACGCAGTATCCGGACGAGCCTTCTCAGGTCATCCAGCGTATACGTCTCTTTTTTCGGAAAGTCGTACATGGTCAGTCTCCTCACTGCGCCAAACCCGCGTAAAACCGGCTTCGGCGCTCATTTTGCGCACGTTTCTATTTTAACCGATAAGTTTGTATTTTGCAAGTAGTTTTGCAAATTTTTCTCCCTTCGGCAGCATTTCTACGTCATCCCGCGACAAAGCCCGCGTTAAGAGCAGCATAACCACATAAACGACACCCGCAACCCCAATAGAAATCAGGGTCATCAGGTGGGAAGACGAGACCATCGTCAGCAGCTTATAGGCTCCCCAGGCGCTCAGCCCGCA
Organism: uncultured Clostridia bacterium; assembly: GCA_945835425.1. Lineage (GTDB taxonomy): Bacteria > Bacillota > Clostridia > Oscillospirales > Ruminococcaceae > Faecivivens. The sequence goes on along the minus strand of CAMAJC010000106.1, from coordinate 844 downwards.
GGTAAACCCGCAGATCAGCTGCTTCCAGGTCAGCGCCCAGAAGGAGATTTTCAGCCCTGTCACCTGCCGCAGACCGCGCAGGGAGAGGAACAGAATGATCAGATAGCAGCTTCCGGTGCCGAGGGCAGCACCGTTTACGTTGATCGAAGGGATGCAGATGGTCACGAGGTTTACGAGGAATTTGACGATCATGCCCACCAGCATATATTTCGGCGGCTTTCCGGCGTGACCCAGACCCTGCAGCACCGCGAACAGCGGCACCGTAAGACCAAGGAAAATCAGCGAAATCCCCTGCCAGGAAAGCACCCGGGAGGCGATGGCGACTTCCGCGACCTTGGACGGATAGAGCAGGGAAAGGATCGGTTTGGCCATAAAGAAGATGCCGAAGCTTGCCGGGATTGCAATGAGGCTGGTCATCCGGATAACCGACTCGATGTTGATCCGGGTCCCTTCCCTGTCCCCTGCCGACCAGCAGGCGGAAACGTTGGGCAGAGCGCTCTTGCCGAAGATATTGCAGAAGGACGGCACCAGATTGAAGATCGACAGGGCATAGCCGCTGTAGGAGCCGTAGATAAAGTTCGCGGCGGTCCCGGCGGCCAGCACCTCCGGCGAGATGATGCCCTGAAAGATCGTCTGCATCTTTTCAGGGAAATGGTCAAAGGCGAACTGCAGGCAGTTGACGATGGTGACGGTGTCGACCGCCTGAGCGACGTTCATGACGATGGAGCCGATGGAAATCGGGATGGCGATGGTGATGAGCCTGACAACCAGCACCTTCGCCCGCATCGGCCGCGGCGAGTTGCGCAGCTGCTCCTCATCGATGCCGTCGCCGATCCGGCGGTAT
>CAMAJC010000105.1 GCA_945835425.1 uncultured Clostridia bacterium | reverse complement strand
AAGCCCGAAGACTGTGAGCTTGACGAACAGTCTCGCCCAGTTACCCCGCGGGATACCCAGGACGCGGCGGCCAAGAAAGTTTTTGCCAAGCTTTTTTCAAAAAGCTTGCGTTACTCTACCGTGACGCTCTTGGCGAGGTTGCGGGGTTTGTCGACGTCGAGACCTCTGGCGACGGAGACATAGTAGCCCATCAGCTGGAGAGGGATGACGGCCAGGCTGGTGGTGAAATGCTCGTCGGTCTTGGGAATATAGACGGTGAAGTCGGCAGTGTCTTCGACGCTGTAGTTGCCGTAGGTGGTCAGACCCATCAGGTAAGCGCCGCGGCTCTTGACTTCGACCATGTTGCTGATCATCTTTTCAATCAGCGGCTGCTGGGTCAGGACGCCGATGACCAAAACGCCGTCCTCGACAAGGCTGATAGTGCCGTGCTTCAGCTCGCCTGCCGCGTAGGCTTCCGAATGGATGTAGCTGATCTCCTTCATTTTCAGGCTGCCTTCCATGCTGATGGCATAGTCGATGCCGCGGCCGATGAAGAAGATGTCTTTGGCGTTGGCGAACTTGGCGGCGAACCACTGGATGCGCTCTTTGTCCTCCAGAACGCGCTTCATCTTCTCCGGCAGGGTCTGCAGCTCGGCGATGAGCGACGCGTATTTCTCGTCGTCGATCGTCCCGCGCACTTTGGCAAACTGAATCGCCAGCAGGTAAGACGCGATCAGCTGGGTGCTGTAGGCCTTGGTGGTCGCGACGGCGATCTCGGGGCCTGCGAGGGTATAGAAAACATTATCTGCTTCACGGGCAATCGAGGAGCCGACGACATTGACGATGCCGAGGGTCTTGATGCCGTGGTCTTTCGCTTCCCGGAGGGCCGCAAGGCTGTCGGCGGTTTCGCCCGACTGGCTGACAATAATGACCAGACCGTTTTTGTCCAGAATCGGCTTGCGGTACCTGAACTCAGAAGCCAGCTCGACACGAACCGGAATGCGCGCCAGGTCTTCGATGACGTACTGCGCCGCGACGCCGACATGATAGGCCGAACCGCAGGCGACAATATAAATCTGGCTGATGTTTTTGATTTCCTCGTCCGTCAGGCCGACCGCGGAAAGGTCGATTCTGCCGTCCTCGGTGATGGCGGAGTTTAAAGTGTCCTGCACCGCTCTGGGCTGCTCATGGATTTCCTTCATCATGAAGTGCTCGAAGCCGGCCTTTTCCGCCGCTTCGGCATCCCATTTGATCTCGGTGAGTTCCTTCTGAATCTCCTCGCGGTCGATGTTATAAAAGGTGACATTGCCCTTTTCCAGACGGGCAATCTCCATGTTGCCGATGTAATAAACGTTGCGGGTGTATTTGAGGATGGCCGGGACGTCGGAGGCCAGGTAGGTCTCGCCGTCCTCGACGCCGATAATCATCGGGCTGTCCTTGCGCGCCACATAAATCTCTTCGGGGATGTCGGCAAACAGCACCGCCAGGGCGTAAGAACCGCGGATGCGCATCATGGCGCGGGCAATGGCGTCGACCGGGCCGTCATTATACTTCTTATAGTAATAGTCGATCAGCTTGACAGCGACCTCGGTGTCGGTCTGGGAATAGAAGCTGTAGCCACGCTTGACCAGCTTGTCGCGCAGCTCCTGATAGTTTTCGATGATGCCGTTGTGAACCGCTACGACCGCGTAATCGTCGCTGCAGTGCGGATGGGCGTTTTCCTCCGACGGTTCGCCGTGGGTCGCCCAGCGGGTGTGGCCGATGCCGCAGCTGCCCTGCAGGGCAAGGCCGCCGTTGGTCTTTTCATACAGCACCCGCAGCCGTCCTTTGGCTTTAATGACCTCCGGCTTGTCGCCGCTGCCGCGGACAGCAAGCCCTGCCGAGTCGTATCCTCTGTATTCCAGCTTGGCGAGTCCGTCCAGGAGGATCGGCGCTGCCTGTCTTCTGCCGGTGAATCCTACAATTCCGCACATGGTTTATACCTCCATTCCTGGCTTCCGGTCATGCCCGTTCGTGCCCTTTGGCACGGATCACAGACACCACCTGATCGACATATTCCTGACAAAGCTCCTCGCTCTCCGCTTCGACCATGACGCGGATCAGCGGCTCGGTGCCCGATTCCCGCACAAGGATGCGGCCGGTGTCGCCCAGCTTTTCCGACACGGCGGCGACTGCTGCCTGCACATCCGGGTCGGACTGCGCCGCGGCTTTGTCGTTGACCTTCACGTTTTTCAGCACCTGCGGATAGATGACGAGCGGCTCGCAGAGCTTGCTCATGGACTGCTTCTTAGCCAGCATGACTTCCATCATCTTTAGGCTGGTGAGGATGCCGTCGCCGGTGGTGGCGTATTTGGAGAAGATGATGTGGCCGGACTGTTCACCGCCGATGCGGCAGCCGTTCTTCATCATATATTCATAAACATATTTATCGCCCACAGCGGTCTTGGCATAGCCGATGCCCAGCTCATCGAGGGCTTTGTACAGCCCGAAGTTGGACATGACCGTCGTGACGACTGTATTGGAGAGGAGCCTTCCCTGTTCCTTTAGATAGCGGCCGTAAATATACAGGATATGGTCGCCGGTGACGACCTGCCCCTTTTCGTCGACGCAAAGGCAGCGGTCGGCGTCGCCGTCATAAGCAAAACCGACGTCCAGCCCCTTTTCGACGACGAACTTCTGCAGGCTCTCGATATGGGTCGAGCCGACGCCGTTGTTGATGTTCACGCCGTTCGGCTCCGCGCCCATTACATAAGTGGTCGCGCCGAGAGCGTCAAAAACCGATTTCGCAATGTTCCAGGAACTGCCGTTGGCGCAGTCGAGGCCGACCTTGATTCCCTTGAACGAATACAGTCCCAGAGAAATCAGGTAGCCGATATAGCGGTTTCTGCCTGCCACATAGTCGACCGTCCGGCCGATCTGGTCCTTGACCGCGAAGGGCACCTCGTCCCAATGTCGGCCGAAAAGCTCCAGCTTGCCGTCGAGATAATCCTCGACGAGGGCGATCGTCTCCTCGTCCATCTTTTCGCCCTGCCCGCTCAGCAGCTTGATGCCGTTGTCGTAGTAGGGGTTGTGGCTGGCGGAGATCATGATGCCGCAGTCAAATTCATCGACCCTCGCCACATAGGCCACCGACGGGGTCGTCGTGACGTGCAGCAGGTATGCGTCCGCACCGGATGCGACCAGGCCGCCGACCAGGGTATATTCAAACATATAACTGGAGCGTCTGGTGTCCTTGCCGATGACGATGCGCGCCGGGGTGTTATCCCCTTTTCTTCTTTTCCATTCGCCGTAATACCAGCCCAAAAACCGGCCTACCTTATAGGCATGGTCTGCGGTCAGGCTGACGTTTGCTTCCCCACGGAATCCATCCGTGCCAAAATATTTTCCCATTATATTTCCCTCCAATGGGCTGTCAAAGCCTTCCAATCATCACTTTTTCGGGACAATGACGCCGCCGGTCTTGAAGATGCTGTTTGCCGGCACAACGCCGCGCACGCAGGACAGCGGATAGATGTTTGAGTGCTGTCCGATGACGGTGCCGGGGTTCAGAACGCTGTTGCAGCCGACCTCGACAAAGTCCCCCAGCATCGCGCCGAATTTCTTGCGGCCGGTCGCGATCTGTTCATCCTTATCCTTGACGGTGACGAGGGTCTTGTCGCTTTTGACGTTGCTGGTAATCGAACCGGCGCCCATGTGGGATTTGTAGCCCAAAATCGAGTCGCCGACATAGTTGAAATGCGGAACCTGGACAGAATCGAAGACGATGGCGTTTTTCAGCTCGGTCGAGTTGCCGATGACGCAGCCCTTGCCGATCAGAACGCTGCCGCGGATAAAGGCGCTCGGACGAATCTCTGTCCCGGAACCGATGATGCAGGGACCGGTGATCGAAGCGGTCGGCGCAATTTTAACGTCTTTTGCAATCCAGACGTCCGCTGCCGGGTGGTCATATTCCTCCGGGGAAAGCTTCTCCCCAAGGGCTAAAACAAAACTCTTGATTCCATCCAGCGCCTCCCAGGGGTACTCGGTCTTTTCGAGCAGCGGTGCGGCTTCTGTATGAGTAAGATCGTAAAGCATCGATGTTTTCGGAATCATTGTATTATTCCTTTCTGAGCCAAAAAGGAGCCCCTTCATGGCTATACTACTTCATAATATTGTTACTATAACACGCCCACAAAGAAAAGTCAAGGAATTCCTTGTAAACGTTAAACGTCTTACTCTGTTATTCATGTTATTTTTGATCTTGCGCAGACCGCCCGCTTCTCAGTTTATGAGGGAAATGGAATAGATATGAAAAAAGACGCCTGCCGGGAAGACAGGTGCCTTTTCCAAAACTACTGTTTCATTTTCTTTTTCTCGGCAAGTGCCTTGACGTCCGCCAGAGGAAGGCCGCTGAGCTCTGCTATTTCTTCCAAAGGCAAAGTCCCTTTATTCAGCATTCGCTGAATAAAAGCGTTGCGCTCTTCCATACGTCCTTCCTGGCGTGCTTCCGCCTGCCATTCCTCGCGCCATTTATCCACAACACTGCTCATTTTCTCGGCTCCTTTCTCTGTTTCCTTAAAGTACCGGGTTCGCTGTGCCAGGGTCTCGTAATACATCTGGTCAGGGTCGGCACAGGCAAAATCCGCCATCAGCCGTCCGACCGGCGTATCGTCCCGGATTTCCGCGTTCGCGTACAAAATATGGCTGCCGTCCGAAAAGCTCTCTCCCGTTTCGGTGATCTGCCGCTCGATATGGTAGAGCGGACGCCTGCCTTTCAGCACATCATGCTCGGTGATGAAGATGACATAGGTTTCCGGCAGAGCGTCTGCGCTTTCACCCGTGTCCAGCACGTTCGCGTCCAGAAGGCTGCTGTTGAGACGGGCGCGTCTGGCTCCTGCACCGCGGTCGTCCCGCTGGATTTCGATATTGTATTCCCGGCCGGTACTGTCGACTGCATAAACATCCAAGCGAACCGAACGGCCCTGGATATTCTGCAGCGGATACTGCGTCTCGACCCGCTGTACCTCCAGATCGTTCTTGTCAAGCAGAATCCGCAGCACCAGCTGCACGCAGGGAATATCCTCAAAGCATTTGGACATAAAGACATCATCCAACAGCCGCAGCTGCCGGATCCGCTGCCGGTACATCTGTTTCAGCTGCTCGTCCACGCCGATCACCCCGCCTTCCAATTATATTGTAGCGCATTACAGGAATTTTGTCAATAAAGCCAAAGAGCCTCTGATTTATTCAGCTTTTCTCTTTTCCAGAAACATTAAAATCAAAGGCACCTGCCGGGAAGACAGGTGCCTGTTAGCTTTATTTGGACAGCTTTTCGATGCCGGTATGGATGCGGCGGAGGGTTTCCTCCTTGCCCAGCAGCTCGGCGATTTCGATGCCGCCGCCAGGAGTGAACTGCTTGCCGGATACAGCAACGCGCAGCGGCCAGAGGACAACGCCGTTCTTCACGCCCATCTGTGCAATCAGCTCAAAGACCTTGTCATGGATATTCTGGAGCTTCCAATCCTCAACTCCTTCGAGAACCGGCAGCAGCGCCTTCAGGGATTCCAGCGAGTTTTCGGGATTCGTCTTCATCTTCTTGTGGGAGTACATGGCGATATCGTAATCAGGCAGTTCGTCGATAAAGTCGATCTGCTCGGGGATATCGGTGAAGATTTCGGTGCGGGGCTGGAGCATCTCGGCGAGGACGTTCATATCAAGGTCGCGGCGCCCCGTGCCCTGCTCGATATAGGGCTTAGCCAGCTCGATGAACTTCTCGGGGGTCAGCTTGCGGATATAAGCGCCGTTGATGGCTTTCAGCTTGGCGCCGTCGAAAATCGCAGGGCTGCGGGAGATACCGGAAACGTCGAACGCGTCGATCAGCTCGTCCAGCGTAAAGATCTCGTTCTCGCCCTTGGGCGCCCAGCCCAGCAGTGCGATATAGTTGATGACAGCCTCTTCGAGGTACCCTTTCGCGACCAGGTCTTCAAAGGAAGCGTCGCCGTTGCGCTTGGACAGCTTGTGGGTCGCGTCCTTCATGACGGGAGAAACATGGATATAGGTCGGGATATCCCAGCCGAATGCCTCGTACAGGAGGTTATACTTCGGGGTGGAAGAAAGGTACTCGTTGCCGCGGATGACATGGGTGATGCCCATGGTGTGGTCGTCGACAACGTTGGCAAAGTTATAAGTCGGCATACCGTCGGTCTTGATCAGAATCTGGTCATCCAGCTCGGAGTTGTTGACGGTGATATCGCCGAAAACCTCGTCGTGGAAGGTGGTGGTGCCTTCCTGCGGGCATTTCTGGCGGATGACGTAAGGGATGCCTGCAGCCAGCTTCTCGGCGACCTCTTCCTTAGAAAGGTTGCGGCAGTGGCCGTCATATTTGGGGACCATGCCGGAAGCGACCTGAATCTTGCGCATCTCTTCCAGACGGTCTTTGTCGCAGAAGCAGTAATAAGCATGGCCGGACTCGACCAGCTGCTCGGCGTAGGCCTTGAACATGCCCATCCGCTCGCTCTGAACGTAAGGGCCGCAGGGACCGCCGATATCGGGGCCTTCGTCCCACTGGAGGCCGGTCTTTTTCAGGGTGTTGTAGATGATGTCGACAGCGCCCTCAACATAGCGTTCGCGGTCGGTGTCCTCGATACGGAGGATGAAGGTGCCGTGGTTTTTCTTGGCGATCAGGTAGGTATACAGGGCGGTGCGCAGGTTGCCGATGTGCATATAGCCGGTGGGGCTGGGTGCAAACCGGGTGCGGACAGGTTTATTGTTTTCCATCTATTTTATCTTCCTTTCACAAGGGAAACTCTGATTGATGAGAGTTTCTGCTTTCTATGCAGCGCATCCAAGCGTGTTTTCTTTCACCTTCGGCGGAAGAAAACACTTTAATCAGAGGCTT